>NZ_KV836215.1:0-58528 GCF_001838285.1 Corynebacterium sp. HMSC074C03
CCGGAAAAGACACACTTTTCTTTACTTAACCCGTTACCCACACCTTCCGCTCAGCATCCAAACCCGGACTCGACACAGAAAAAAGACCAATCCCAACAAAAGGATTGGTCTTTTTTTCAAAATTGAGACTTCTTAAGAAGCTAGCCCCTTTAAGCAGTTATCCAGCACCAGAGCTAGGTCAGCACACCAGGGCACCAGAGCGCTCTGAAACAAATACCGACTTAAAGCCCCAGCGCCCCAAGAATGTACGGGCGAGCAAGCGCGGCATCACGGCCCCACAGCTCCCACGAGTGGATACCGTTCGGGCTGTAGACAAACTGCGCATTGAGGCCGGCAGCGCGAGCGTCCTGCTCAAAGCGCTGCGTCGAAGCGCGGGAGACGGACTCCATTACGGCACGCCAGACAGTGTCAGGGAGCTGCGGCACCGGACGGTTCAAAACCTCCGGGTCACTCCACAGGCTCTGAACACCCTGGGCGGAGGAAACATACATCGGCAGCCCCTGGAGCTGATCGAGCAGCATCGAAGGGTCATGAGCCTGGCGTTCCGCCGACGCCGGAACCGGAAGACCCCACATGCCAGTCGGATTCACAACACCAGTGCCGGCCACCATTGCAGTGGTACCCGTAGCAACTACCGGGTTGGACATCTGGTAGTAACCGGACAGCGAAGTGACCTGCTTGAACTGATCACGGTGACGGGCCGCCAGTGCCACTGCCGCGGCTGCGCCCATGGACAAACCAGCAATCGCGTTGCGGTTTGGATTAACACCAAACTCACGCTGCAAATAGACCGGGAGCTCCTGGGTCAGGAAGGTTTCCCACTTCTGGGTCTTGACCCCTTCAGCGGTCACTGCCGGAGCGTTCCAGTCGGCATAGAAGGAGCCGTCGCCAGCAGCCGGCGCAACCAGAGTGATGTTGTCATTGGCAAAAGTCTGAGCAATATGGCCCGACCAAATCCAACCGGACGCACCCTTATTAAAGCCCCACAGACCGTCGAGCATGTACAGGGAGGCATCGCCGCCACCAGTAGCCGCCTTGATCTGAACCGGAATATTGCGGTTCATAGCTGGCGAGAAAACCTGGCAGTACTGAACCCACCAGTTGTATGGATCCCACTCACAGCCTGGGCGCAGTCGATCACGGTTTGGATCAGCACTCGCGTCCTTCGCGGATGCGAGCATGATGCCGCCAAAGACCATCGCAACCGCTACGAGGGCAGCTACGACCTTCACCGTGAAGTTACGACTCACTGCAGTAAAGCTCATCGTTCTCCTCATTAACTTTCGGACTTACCTCCGCGCCAGACTTCTCGGAGGCAGTCGCTTGCGCGAGCTTTCGCTTTTCTGCTTCCAGTTGTGACGCGACAACTGGAGACTCCACAAAAGAATCTCGAGTATGTAACGATACTCAATCGTTTCCCTACAACCAAGTTAAAATCGTAACCATTCCGTAATATTTCTCACATTTCCCGACAAAACTATCTACCACAAGGAGAAACACTGTTTACCAGCGAGGAATTACAGAATTGTAATTCTGCCCCCGGCTGACCCGTAGGACTGACTGAGACATCTAAAACACGCCTACAAGAACCCCAAACACAACCTAAGTACTAACGAGGTACAGAAAAAGCCCATGCACCCCTCGATGCATGGGCTTTCAGCTACCAACTGAACCCGACGAGAAACCGACGAGAAACCGACGGAAACCGCAGTTCGCTTAATGGGAAAAGAGCAAGGAACTACCCCAGAGCCGGAACAGCGTAGACAGCGATGGCAATGGACAGCAGCCACAGGACGGCCAGTGCCTGCAGCGGACGGTCCTTGAGCGCAATCTCATCCGGGCTTCCCGCATCACCACGGTCGACGTCGGCTGCGAAGCGCAGGATGGCCACAGTGAATGGAACCATCGAAATCTCGTACCAAATAGCCGAAGTGGACGAAGTGCCCGGTGCGCGCCCCATCTCGAAGCCCCACAGCGCGTAGCTCAGTACCACGGCGGTCGCAGCGAGGGTCCACACAAAGCGCAGGTAAGTCGCGGTGTAACCCTGCAACGACTTACGAATCTTCTTACCTGTACGCTCCGCCAACAGCAGCTCAGCGTAACGCTTACCGGCTGCCATAAACAGCGAACCAAAGGCGGCAACCAGCAAGAACCACTGGGACAGGTTGATGTTGGCAGCAACACCGCCGGCCATTGCACGCAGCATGAAACCCGAGGACACCAGCGCAATATCAATCACCGGCTGATGCTTCAGACCAAAGCAGTAACCGAGCTGCAGCGCAATGTATACAGCCACAACAATTGCTAGCCCCGGCCCCTCAGAGGCAAACCAGGACACCGCAATCGAACCAATAATCAGCGCGACCGCCATAATGTACGCCATGCTCACCGGCAGTACGCCAGCGGCAATTGGGCGGAAGCGCTTGGTTGGGTGCGCACGATCAGCCTCGACATCGCGGGCATCATTAATCAGGTAAATCGACGATGCTGCCAAACAGAAGGCCACAAACGCCACCAGGATGTCGACGGTCAGCGTGCCGATCGAACGTCCCGAGTCCATGATCTCGTTGCCGGCTGCCAGTGGAGCCGCAATGACCAGGACGTTCTTCACCCACTGCTTCGGGCGAAGCGCCTTGATCATGCCGTCCAGCAGATTCTTCGGCGGATGCCCCTGCGGGTGCGCAGGCTCATCGATACCGGAAGTGTGCGGCTCGGACCCAATCCTTGATTGAGAAGCTTGCCGCTGGTTGGCCGACACATTGGCCAAGTTGTCGTTCTCCGCCTGTGTCACTGTGCATTCCTTTCCGCAATGGAGGGCTGTCCACCCTGGTTATGCTGCGCCTTTTTCGGCTCGATGACCTTATCACCTATCCTGTCCACCGCAAGAGCAGTGGCTGTACCCAGCGCCGCTCCGAGAGCAACATCCGTCGGGTAATGCACTCCCAACACCAGGCGAGAGAGCATAATCGCCGGCACCCCCACGGCCGGTGCTGCCGGGTAACCCAGCTTGGCAATCCCCACCAGCGCCGCCGTCGTCGACGTCGCGTGCGAGGACGGGAAACTCAGCTTGCTCGGTGTACCAACGCCGATTGCTATACGACGGTCATGGGGACGCGGGCGACGGACAATGCGCTTAAGCACCACCGATGCCGCATGCGAGGTAAAGGCGGCCACACCGACCTTTGCCCAGCCAATGCGTCGCTCCTTATCCACCGCTGCTCCGAGAGCAGCGAGCCCCATCCACCCAAGGGCGTGTTCACCGAAATAGCTCATGGCACGCGCGGTGGGCAGCACCCCCGGGACGTCGTTAAGCGTGTGCTGAATATTAACGAGAACGTCGGACTCGCCGAACGGATCGCCTTTAATTTTCGAAGACATTCGCCCAGGCCTTCCTACTGGTCAGATGGTCATAGGCTGCGCGGTAGCGTGCCTGCATTTGCTCAAAACGCTCCTCAACCTGCTTTTGCAGCTCCCAGGATTCTTCCAGCAGAGCCTTGGCCTTGTCGCGGTCACGCTGGCGATACACCACGCCACGGCCGTCAGCGGTACTAACGGTGGCACCGTCCAAGCGAGACAGGGAGAACCAACGAGCCTCCAGCGGCGCCAGGTTCGCCTGCGGCACATCGTGGTGCTCGGAGTTTTCCGGGCGCACGCTGTGCAGCAGCCCCTTGGCCAGCCAACCGACCTTCTTCAGCTTGCCCAGACGACCACCGACATCCTTTGTCGGAACCCCCGGAATACCGGAGGGCTTTGGCAGATCACCTGCACTCGGCAGCACAACCGCGTCGGGGAAGCTCTTGCGCAGGGCATTGATGCGCGGCAGCGAAGATTCGAGAATGTCGAACAGATGCTCCGGGCCTGCCAGGAAGTCCTTCATGGCTTCGTTTTGGATGGCAACAGTGGAGTACTCCAGGCACAGGAGGTGCTTGAACGTGGCCTTGCGCATGGAACGCACGATGCCGGCAGCATCGCCCTCGTGCTGAAGAGCCGCGACAATCAAGCGGTTGCGCAGGTGGAAGTACGCCTGCCAATCAATCGCATCGTCCTTATCCGACCAGGCCATATGCCAAATTGCAACGCCCGGCCACGTGGCCGTCGGGAAGCCTGCCCTGCCTGCGCGCAGGCCGTATTCGGCATCGTCCCACTTAATAAACAGAGGCAGCGGCTGACCGATTGTCTCAGCAGCGACGCGCGGAATCAGGCACATCCACCAGCCGTTGAACTCAACATCGATGCGACGGTGAAGGTCCTTCGAATCAACAACCTCACCGGTTGCGTTAGTGCCGTGCTCCCCGCGATCGCGCAGCGGGTGCGCATAAAAGTCGTGGTCATAGTGGACGTGTGGCGCGGAGGTCCACATGAAGTCATGGCGACCGATAACCTCACCCATCGAGTGCAAGTGGCTGCGCTCCTGCAGGTTCAGCATCTGACCGCCGACCAACATCGGGGACTTCGCGAACCGGCCGACGGCGACCGCGCGCAGAATAGAATCCGGTTCGATGGCGATGTCGTCATCCATGTAGAGGATGAACGGACTATCGGTCGCTCGCTTCGAATCCGAATCCGGACCGCCCAGGGCCTCGTACATAATGCGGGAGTACCCGCCAGAACCACCGAGATTTCCCTGAGGGAAGATACGCAGGCGGTCACCGAAGTGCTCGGCGACAGTATCGAAGCCCGGCTCGTCTGCCGGATGCTTCGTGCCCTGGTCAGGCATCAAAACAGCGTCGATGATGGCGTCAACTTCCGAATCCGAGGACAGCGCCTCGAGAGCAGCAACTGCATCGGTCGGGCGATTGAACGTCGGGATGCCGATAGTGACGCGTCCCTCCGGCGCCGGGTGCTCCGTGCCGTCCGGGTACGTCTGGCTCGGTGCCTCGATATCGGAGTACCAACCTGCGGAGTGGATTACCAAGTCCGTCTCACAGGTGAGGTCGAACCAAATCCAGCCGCCGTCTTCAAATTGCGTCAGCGGTACTGGGATTTCGCAGACGTGGACATCCTTGCCGTCCACCTTGGCTTCTGCACCTTCAGCTGCCGCACCCAAATCACCGACAACTTCGCCGGTCACGGCGATGCGCGCACCGTCAATCTTCGAACGGTAAATGTCCACACGCGCAGTACCAGACAGCTCTAGGCGCAGGACAACATTGTCCAGATTCGTCCACCGGCGCCAGTAGCTGGCCGGAAAAGCATTGAAGTAGGTTTCAAAACTAACTTCATCACCCGCCGGAATAGTGGCTGAGGTGCGGGAATGTGCTTGCACACGACCGGCATTAGTCTCCGGCTCAACCAAGTAGAGCGAGCGGACATCACGGGGCTCACCCAACTTTGGCAGCAAAATCCGCTGCAGGCGTTCAACGGCAAGGCTTGACGACGTTGTCGGGGTATGTGTCCGCTTTTGTTCAGGCTGTGATGCCATGAGACGTATCAACCACTTTCCGAAAGGTCTACCGGGGATGTTGCCGCCGATAAGTTACCGACGTTTCTATCTCATAGCATCCTAGTGCCAGTGGCGGATTGCCTCTTGTTGCCACGCTAGCGACAGCCCAGAATGTGAAAGCCCCTACGCGCTGCGGACTATCTGCTGCGCATAGGGGCTTTTCGTTCAGGTTCTAGTTTTAAGCTCCGAGGAAACCTTCGATGCGGGCCTTGGAGTTCTGGAGGTTACGGTCCCAGGTCGGCCAATCGTGGATACCGGTCGGCTCGTATTCAAACGTCGCATCCAGACCGGAGGTACGAGCACGCAACTCAAACTCGCGGGTGGACAAGCGGGACAGCGACTCCAGCGCAACGCCACCGGCCTTCGGGACGACACGGTAGAGGTTCTTCGGGTCACGAACCTCATCCGGAACACCATTTGCCGAGGTAATAACCAAATCCAGCCCCTTCATCTTCTCGACATTCAGGTACGGATCATTGCGGACACGCTCCGCTGACATAGGCGCACCCCACATGTCGAAGGAGCTGTAACCAGCCGACAGCTGAGCAGCCTCAATTGCAGTGGTCATACCCGGCGCAGTGGTGTGCAGGTAACCGGAGAAGGCAAGAGCCTGACCGAACTGGTCTCGGTGGTTGTATGCCAGCGACAGTGCAGCAGATGCACCCATGGACAGACCTGCAATGGAGTTACCAGTGCGAGAAATGCCGAACTCACGCTCAAGGTAAACCGGCAGTTCCTGAGTTAAGAAAGTCTCCCACATGTTTACAAACGGACCGTGCACACTAACCGACGGACGCTTCCAGTCGGTGTAGAAGCTACCGCCGCCACCACCTGGAATAACTAGGTTGACGTTGGATCCCTCAAAAGTACGTGGGGCGTTACCGTGCTCCACCCAGTCTGAGGCATCAGCCGGGCTACGCAGGCCATCTAGCAGGTAGAGAGCCTTGTTACCACCATTGGCAGAGGCCACAATCTGAACCGGAATATTACGATCCATGGCCGGCGAATAAACCTGGCACTTCTGGGTGAAGTACTGGTACGAATCCCACTCACAACCCGGGCGCAGCGAGCCTCGGTCACCTGCCGCGCTCGCGGCCGGCGCCATGGTCAATGCAGACGCAGCCACAGCTACTGCGGATGCAACGGCTGCAACCTTTCGGCGCCAACCACGGAAAGTAGAGGTGATTTTCACGTGTGCATTCTCCTCACAATGTGCGATTCCCCACGGCCGGTGGGAGCTATCAGGCGTGTTTCCTCTTCAGGGAATTACCTTAAGAAACAATAAATCTTCGACAAACTTACCCGCATTCACTGTTGTTTTCCAGCAGAACACGTCGAAACCCCACCTTTCGGCGGGTTCCGGTATTCGCGTTTCTACTGCGCAAGCTCGCGCGACTCCCGCGCCCCACGCCAGGTAATAATCGCGCCGGCTACCGCGATCAGCACAATGCCCAGCGCCATGGACCAAGTCACTCGGTCACCGGAAAACGCCCAGCCCAGGATTGCACCGATAACCGGATCCAGTGCAAAGAGCGTGCCGACGACCGCCGCTGAGACAATTCCCGCAGCGATGGTGTCCATCACGTAGGGAATAACAGCACCAATGAACCCAGAAATAACGATGGTGGCCCACATCGAACCGTCGACAAGCGGTGCGGCGGAAACGGAAAACGGCGCGAGCACGATTGCTGCGACGACCACTGACAGCGCCAGATCCGGCATGCCGCCGCCCTCGGAACTGCCCATTCGGGCGGAGAAGAGTGTGTAGGCGCCGAAGAAAATCGCGCCGATCGCGGCGTAACCAATGCCGATAAGGTCCAGGTCATTGGAGGGCTGGGCGATTAGGGCAACGCCGATGAAAGCGACGATGGCCCACAGGCGGGATCGCCACATTTTCAGACCCAGGAAGGACACGACGCAGGGGCCGAGGAAGTCGATGGTGACGGCAACGCCCTGCGGGAGGCGGGCGATGGCGGCGTACACCATCATGCTCATCATGCCCATAGCGACGCCGTAGACCACGATGTTGATGGCACGAGCGCGGGTCATTCCGGATAACTTTGGCCGGAACAGAACCACCATGATGATGGCGGCAGCGGTCATGCGCAGGCCCGATATGCCCGGCGCGCCGACCGTGGACAGCATGTCGGTGACCAGCACGGCCGCGGCCTGGGTGCCGAGAGAACCGATGAGAACCAGAATTACGGGAGCCACCGGCAGGGTGAGAAACTTGTTCACACGCTGTAGCAATGGCCCCTGCTGGGGAACTTCGGTTTGGTTTTCTTCGCGCGACACTCGCGCAATACTAGCGCGGGAGCCGCAAGCGGCAAACTAGTGCCCGCGCTCCTGCTCAATCGCTTCACCATCGTTGAAGAACGGTGCAATCTTGTTGTCGAACATCGACAGTGCGGAACCGATGGCCATGTGCATGTCCAGGTACTGGTAAGTGCCCAGGCGACCACCGAAGAGGACCTTGTTCTCCTGTGCTTCTGCTGCAGCGAGCTTGCGGTAGGCCTCCAGCATCTCGCGGTCTTCCGGAGTGTTGATTGGGTAGTACACCTCGTCGCCATCGTCGGCGAAGCGGGAGTATTCCTTAACAATTACCGTCTTGTCCTTGACGTAATCGCGCTCCGGGTGGAAGTGGCGGAACTCGTGGATACGGGTGTACGGCACGTCCGCGTCGTTGTAGTTCATCACCGAGGTGCCCTGGAAGTCGCCAGTGTTGAGGACCTCCATCTCGAAGTCCAGCGTGCGCCAACCCAGCTTGCCTTCTGCGTAGTCGAAGTAGCGATCCAGCGGGCCGGTGTAGACAACCGGGGCATCCGGGGAGGCAGCGCGCAGCTCGTCGCGCACCTCGAACCAGTCGGCCTCAACGACAACGTCAATCTTGTCGGAGGTCACCATGTTTTCCAGCCAGGCGGTGTAGCCGTCGACAGGCAGACCTTCGTAGGTGTCGTTGAAGTAGCGGTTATTGAAGGTGTAGCGAACGGGCAGACGGGTGATGTTGCCGGCCGGCAGGTTCTTCGGGTCGGTCTGCCACTGCTTGGCGGTGTAGTGCTTGATAAATGCCTCGTACAGCGGGCGACCAATCAGGGAGATTGCCTTTTCCTCAAGGTTCTTCGCGTCACGCGGATCCAGACCATCGGTCTGGTCCTTAATCAGCTGACGAGCCTCGTCCGGGCTGTAGTACTTGCCGAAGAACTGGTTGATCAGCCCCAGCCCCATCGGGAACTGGTATGCGGTGCCCTTGTACATAGCGAACACGCGGTGCTGGTAGTCGGTGAAGTCAGTGAACTGGTTGACGTAGTCCCACACCCTCTTATTAGAGGTATGGAACAGGTGCGCACCGTACTTGTGCACCTCGATCCCGGTCTCCGGCTCTGCCTCCGAGTAGGCGTTGCCGCCGATGTGGTTGCGGCGTTCAACAACGAGCACGCGCTTACCCAGCTCATTGGCGGTCCGCTCAGCAACGGTCAAACCGAAGAAACCCGAGCCGACCACGATGAGGTCGTAGGTGTTGTCCTTGATGTCCTGTAGGGACTTCGGAGCAAATTCATTGGCAGTGGTGTTCTTTTCGCTACTCACGCCTTAAAACCTATTGCATTTCCATCCGGTTTGCGGGTGTACACGCGGGTTTTACGACGTCCACGTGAGCCCGGCCCAACGTTCGTTTGGTCACATTATTTGATAATTTTCCCAAAATTAACGAGGAAACACAGATGTCTCACTAGATTTTTTTAGTCACACTGGTAACATCCTCCTCAGAATTTTCTGTTGCTTTGCAACTTTCCTTCCCTTCGACCCCGGGTAGACCTCGGGTCGATAACCCTGTACCCCATTTTTTGGAGCTTTTACCGTGCCAACTCGCCGTCGCATCAATGCCCCGTCGATGGGCCGTCGCACCTTCCTCTATGGACTGGCAGCTACTACTGCCGCAGCTCCACTAGCAACATGGGGTATTCGCCAGGCCCCTACCCTGGTTGAAAGCCCAGGCGTAGGCCCCATCGCGGCCAAGATCTCAACATCGCCGCTGGTTGACGCTGTCACGATGATGATTGACGACGCAGCCGTCGGCACCCATGCCATTACCGATGCCCTGCACCCGCTTCGCGGATTCGTAAAGGACATCACCCGCGACGAACCGTTCTCCCAGTTCGCACTCACCTGGCCGGGCGATGACAATCTGCAGCTCTACGTTCGCGCCGAGCGCGAAGACGGCAGCTTTGGCCCGTGGTTCCACGCTGATTCACACGGTCCGATGAATAACTCCGGGCAGTCCGGCACCGAGCTGCTGTTCGTTGAGCCCACCCGTCGCGTGCAGGTGTCGACTGTCGGCCTGAACCTCCTCGAAGGCCTGGATCCCCGCAACATCATTGGTATCGACAACCTTGACCCCGCCACTATCGGCGGTTCCCTGCAGGACCTCGTCAGCGCTACGGCCGCGTTGTCCCTCAACGCCGTCCAGGCAGTTTTCATCGACGGCGTAGAGCAGGTCGGCGAGGTTATTCAGCCAGTTGCGTACGAGTCGTCGATTGCCGGCGCGCCAAATGTAATCAGCCGTGCAGCGTGGGGCGCAGATGAGTCCATCCGCAGCGGTTCGAGCTCCTACAGCACTTTCAAGGGCACGTGCATCCACCACACCGCGGGTTCCAATAACTACTCAGAGTCCCAGGGGCCAGCCATTGTCCGTGGCATTTATGCCTACCACGCAAATACGCTGGGCTGGGGCGATATTGGCTACAACGCGCTGGTCGATAAGTACGGCAACATCTACGAGGGCCGCTACGGTGGCCTGGACAAGAACATCGAGGGCGCACACGCAGGTGGCTTCAACAACGGCACCTTCGGTATCTCGGTGATGGGCAATCACGACCAGCTGGAGATTCCGGATGCGGCCGTCACTGCACTCGGCGAGATGGTCGGCTGGCGCATGAAGGTCGGTGGCGTCGATCCGATGTCCACCGCCGCGCTGACCAGCGCCGGCTACTCGAAGGCACGCTACAGCTCCGGCCAGACCGTGAACCTCCCGGCCATCTTCGGTCACCGCGACACCGGCTACACCTCCTGCCCGGGCACCTTCGGCTACCAGCAGATGGATGCCATCCGCGCTGCAGCCAAAGCCAAGTTTGATGGTGCCGGTGGAGCGGATATCGCCGGCCGCTCGACGGATCCGAACAACCAGGACGGAGAGGCCGCCAGCATTCCGCCGATTCCGGGCACCGGCGAATCGGGCGACAACGGCGGTTCCCTCGGAAACGTGGAAACGCCCACGCCAGGCGAGGTTGTTGGTGAGTTTCTAACTGAATCCCTGCCAACCAACCCTGCCGAAGCTACGCAGGCCTGGTTCGCACCTCAGAACTAAGCCCCCCCGCTTATCTAATCCAGGCATAACCACATCACATTTGTGGTGTAACACCAGATTTTCGTAATCACCCAGGAGTTATTACCGTGTTTAGTCGCCGCCGCATCAATCGCCGCGCAGGTGCCAAGCAATCCTTGGTACTCGCTGCCGTGGCGACCCTTGCCCTGACACCCGTTGCCGTTGTCGGCGCAGGTGCCGCTTATGACCTCATCGAGGAAAACGGCGCCGGCCCCATCGACCCGGTTGTCCAGAGCAAGTCGCTTGCAGACAGCGTCTCCGTTCTCGTCGAAGATGCAGCAATCGCAACGCAGTCGCTTGCTGACGAGGCTCATCCCAACCGCGGTGTCGTCAAGGAAATTACCTCCGATACTGAGTTTTCCCAGTTTGCGCTGACGTGGGCCGGCGACCCTGATATCGCCAGCTTCGTCCGCGCCGAGCGCGCCGACGGCTCCTGGTCCGACTGGTTCAGCGTTGACCCGGACTACCCCGCTGAAGGCAATGGCAACGGCCTGAACGGAACGGAGCTCATCTACATCGAGCCAACCAAGCGTGTTCAGGTTTCCACCCACGGACTCAACATCTTCGGCCCGGGTTCCGGCGTGGATCTGAAGGACATCAAGGGCGCTGAGAAGCTGGATTTGTCCAAGCTCAACCTCGACGAGATTAATGCCGAGGGCGCCAAGAAGGCCGTGGAGGATGCAAAGGATTCCGCTACGGATGCGGCCAAGGATGTCGCCGAGGCCGCTTCCGACTACCAGCAGACTCCGGATGCAGCTCCTGGGGACGCACTCGATGACCCGACTGCTCCGAACGCTAACGACGCTGCAAATCTGGACTCGCCGAATCTCCCGGTGAAGTGGACGGACATCGAACCGGTCGCCGATGAACTGCCGATCGACCAGGTCGACGCAGTGCTAATCGACGGCCAGGCTGCTGCATCCGGCATCGACCCAATTGTGGATGCCAAGAATGTCACGGGCATGCCGAAGGTCATTACCCGTGCCGGCTGGGGCGCCAACGAGAATAACCGCTGTAAGGGCGCGGACTACGACAGCAAGCTTGTCGGTGCCACCGTGCACCACACCGCTGGTTCAAACAACTACACCGAGAGCCAGTCCGCTGGTATCGTCCGCGGCATTTACCAGTACCACGCACAGACTCTGGGCTGGTGCGACATCGGATACAACGCCCTTGTCGACAAGTACGGCAACATCTACGAGGGCCGCTACGGTGGGCTGGATAAGAATGTCCAGGGCGCACACGCAGGTGGCTTCAACACCGGTACTTTCGGCATCTCCATGATGGGTAATTACTCTTCGGTTGCTCCCAGTGAGGCTGCACTGAACTCGGTGGGCAATATGATTGGTTGGCGCCTGAAGGTCGCCGGCATCAAGCCGACCGGCCAGATCCAGATGACTTCGGGTGGCACCAGCTACTCCAAGTACGGATACGGTAAGCAGGTCACTCTGCCGACAATCTTCGCGCACCGCGACGTTGGTAACACCACCTGCCCAGGTGATGCTGGCTACGCCCAGATGAGCAAGATCCGCTCGATTGCCGAGAAGAAGTACAACACACTCACCAGCGGAAAGATTGATAATGAGGGGCCTGACGGCTTGATTGATCTCCTCGTTCCGCAGGATGAAAAGGACGATAAGACCACCGAGAACACAGACTCGCAGTCGAGCACGTCGACCTCGACCACTTCGACCACCTCGGCATCCACGGGTACGTCCACGACCTCGTCCTCCGAGAAGTCCTCGAGCGCATCGAGCACCACTTCTTCGACAACGTCGAGCTCCGACTCGACCACCTCGGGTACTTCGAATACCTCGGAGCCAACCGACGCCACGAACACCGGTGACACTGCTACGGCTGACTCCTCCGCACCGTCGGCAAGCGAGCAGAGCAACTCCTCCTCGCCGAGCGCATCCGACGAGCAGCAAAAGGCACAAGCTCTGGAGACAGTCTCGGGTGCACGTTCGATGCTGGCCTCGGCGCTGGGCATGCTCGGCGCACCGGGGCTCGGACAGACCGCCGATGCGATTCTGGGTGCCGTTGGACGCTCGATTGAAAACGGCCCATCGATTGCTGACCTGCCGGTCCTGATTGACCAGATCATCACTATCAATGAGCAGAACGACCTGGCTGCCGAATGGCGCCAAGTCTCCGAGGAAATGGGCTCCGTTCTCGGTTACGCAATGTCCGGTATCCAGAGCGGTTCTACCGTAGCGAACAATGCTGGCCAGGCCGATGCCCTGCGCTACGTGAAGTTCTCCAACGGCGTAATCACCGACTCCGACACCACCGGCGCGCACGCTATCTGGGGCAAGATTGCTGATGAGTGGGCCCGCCAGGGCTTCGAGGTCGGCAAGCTGGGTGCCCCGACGAAGACCCAGGTGGTCGATGGAAACATCGAGCGCGCTGAGTTCCAGAACGGTTCAATCACCTTCGACCGCACCACCGGCGAAGTCAAGACCGAGCTGAAGTAAACGCTGTCGAGCGCTGGGTGAGCTAGCTGGCGCGGGGAAAACCTCGAGGCTAGCTAGAACCAGCGCTCCAGCACGCGAGCAACACCGTCATCATCATTGGTGGCGGTGATTTCGTCTGCAATCTCCTTGACGTTGTCAGCCGCATTGCCCATGGCCACACCCGTGCCCGCCCACGACAGCATCTCGATATCGTTCGGCATGTCACCGAAGCAGACCACATCTTTCGCGGTCGCTCCGACCAGTTCAGATACGTATTCAAGCCCGGCGCGCTTAGTCACGCCCGGCGCGGACACCTCCAAAAGCCCGTCCGGCATGGAGTAGGTCACGTGCGCCAGGCTCGCGTCAATTGCGGGGGCGACCAGTTCATATAGCTGGGCACTGTTCACATCTGAGTTTCGCAGCAAGAGTTTCGTCGCGGGTTCTGACAACACGGCCTCTTCAGCAAGCTCACCGTGCTCATCCGATTCCCACGCATGGTCATAGGACGGTGCCACCACAAAAAGCTCATCGATGGCGTCATTCGCCGATGTCCCAGCGCGCTCTGCCGCAATGCCGATTCCACCGATGGATCGCGTCGCTTCGCGCGCATGCTTAACGACGTATCGCAGCGTCTCTGGCTTCAGTGTGTTGGCGGCAACTACTTCATCACGGCCGGAGTCGTAAATCACGGCGCCATTGGCGCACACGCACAACGGCTGAACCGGCAGCTGCTCGAGCACTGGCTGCAACCACCGGGCCGGCCTTCCCGTGGCCAGCACCAACGGGGTG
The DNA here is from genome assembly GCF_001838285.1 of Corynebacterium sp. HMSC074C03. Classification (NCBI taxonomy): domain Bacteria; kingdom Bacillati; phylum Actinomycetota; class Actinomycetes; order Mycobacteriales; family Corynebacteriaceae; genus Corynebacterium; species Corynebacterium sp. HMSC074C03. The sequence goes on from NZ_KV836215.1 coordinate 14,066, forward strand.
CCGCGGCGTAGCATTCGCGTGACGGCCTGTCGCAGGCGGGGAGTTACCCGCTCCCGCGAGTCGATGAACGTCCCGTCAATATCCGAAGCTACGAGTAGTGGATGTAGTCTCTCGGTCACTTCGAACTACTTGCCGTCCTCACTGTTGTCATCTTCACCGTCATCGCAGAACCGATCGTGCAACAGCTGCAGCGTTGCAGCTACTCCCCCATGCTCGACAGTGTCGATTACCCAGTCCGCGTTCTTCAGCAAGGGCCAGTCCGCATCGGCCATAACTACCGGCATGCCGACACGCTGTGTAGCTTCCTCAAAGTTCGAGCGACCGGCAAAAAGAATCGCGGTTTCTTCCTTGCGAGCCTGCTTGCGCAGCGTGCTAACCACCGCATTTGTGACGTCCAGCTTGCTGGCGCCCTCCGGAAGTTCCACGACCTGCAGGTCAACCGATTCCAAAGCCGATAGATTCGGCTTATCTCCCGACTCGTGCAGAACAACGATTGTGGCTCCGACATCACCGAGCTGCTGCAAGGCCTTGATAGTTTCTTCGCTAATTGTGCCCGCGTCGTCGGCAAGCGATGCGGGGTAATCGAAGATAAACGTCTCCGGCTGAGCGGTGATGAGCCTGTTCAAGCGCTGTGGAAGCTTGTCGCGAATCATCATCGACTGGCCGATAAGACGGTAAACGGTCTGCTGCGTCTGTTCAACACCAGAGGCGGAGGCCTTCTCGAGCTGCACGTACGCTTCGCGGAACGTCACGCGCATCGAATCCGTGGCAGTACGCACGGACTCCTTGCTCTCCTTGGCGCCGGCGACGACATCATCGGCCATCTGTTCCACAGACTGACGGAACTGCGCCAACAGCGCGGTCGTCTGTTCCCTTCGACGAGCAGACTCCGCGCTCATCGTGTGCGAGGCATCGAGGAACTGCTGCCTGGTCTGATCGCCGAATTCACGCGCGCTATCGCCGAATTCACGCGCCGACTCGGCTAGCTTTTCCTTGAATGCAGCCAGGTCACCGCGCAAATGACGGATACGCTGGCGCTCTTCTTCGACTTTCAGGTCCTCTGCCTGTGCCTCTTCGAAAGTCGGTGCGCCACCGCCAAGACGAGCCGGCACCCAGTAGGCGCCCTTCGGCAGGGGACCTTCTTCAGCTGCGTACTCGTCCCAGAGCTGACGAACGCCCTGATCCATGATTTCGTGCAGCTTCTCGGTGGCTTCTGCCGGATCCCCCTCCGGTGTCCACGGTGGCAAAACCGTAATGTGAATCGGAGTATTGCTGCGGCCGAGATGCTTGGGGTGCCCCTTCGTCCACACGCGCTGGGATCCCACAATCAGCACGGGGATGATGGGCTTGCCGGTGCGCTGCGCCATACGCACTGCGCCGGACTTCAAATTCTTGACCTCGAAACTGCGCGAGATAGTCGACTCCGGGAAGATACCTACCAACTCGTCGTTTTCCAGCTTCGCGCAGGCCTCTTCGAAAGACTTGGAGCCGTCAGTGCGATCGACCGGAATGTGCTTACAAGCACGCATGATTGGTCCTGCGACCGAGTGGTCGAACACTTCTTTCTTCGCCATAAAACGGACAAAACGGCGGTGCTTGCGGAATGGAAGACCGACATAGGTGAAGTCCATGTATCCGGTGTGGTTAGTAACGAGAACGGCCCCAGAGTCTTTCGGCACGTTTTCCCAGCCCTTAACGGTGAACTTCAAACCTTGGGCAAAGAAGACGGTGCGCGCCAATCCGATAATCGTTAAGTACACAGGATCCTTGAACATGGCCTTTACTCTACAATCTTTCGCACCCCTTAGCGGGGCAATATGTACTGGTATCTGAGACTCGTGAATAAATGTCGTTACAGGCTCATATTCATGTGTAAATGCGAGCGCAGTTCCAGTCATCGCCTCTCAAATACGCCACACGCCCGCCGTGCACCCATTGCCCACCCATCAGCCATCTTTGATACCCCCATTATGGGGGGTTTCATTGCCAGCTGACTTTCAGTCTAAAAGTGGAAAACCTCTATTAACATAGCCATCTACCTGCGGAAAATCGGACAACATTACTGGCGCGATTTTCGTGACTTTTTGCCCCATTATTTATATCTACGTAACCGTAGGTTGGCGCTCACAAGTAAGCCGAGTTTTGGTAACCTGAGCCATGAGCCGAGAAATTCTCTTCGACGAAAAAATCAACGCCCCCACCGGGAAGGATTGGAAAATGTCGTCCTCTTCATCTCTCGCCCCATCTGCAGTTCTGAACAAGGAACAGCATGAAAAGACCTGGGAGAAATTCGGTACCGAGCAATACGACGTCGTCATTATCGGCGGCGGTTCTGTAGGCGCTGGCGCTGCGCTCGATGCCGCAACCCGCGGTTTGAAGACTGCGGTCATTGAAACTCGTGACTTCGCAGGCGGTACCTCTAGCCGCTCCTCAAAGATGTTCCACGGCGGTCTGCGCTACCTGCAGATGTTGGACTTCCGCCTGGTAGCTGAATCCCTGCGCGAGCGCGAACTGTCCATGTCGCATCTGGCACCGCACCTGGTTAAGCCACTGCGCTTCGTCTTCCCTCTGACTCACCGCGTATGGGAGCGTCCGTTCATGGCATCGGGCTTCTTCCTTTACGACGTCATGGGTGGCGCCAAGCAGGTTCCGATGCAGAAGCACTACTCCCGCAAGGGAACCCTGAAGCAGGCTCCGGGCCTGAAGGAAGATGCCGTGGTCGGCGGCGTTCGCTACTACGACACTCTGGTTGACGATGCCCGTCACACCATGACTGTCCTGCGCACCGCTGCTCACTTCGGCGCTGACGTCCGCACCTCCACCCAGGTTGTCGACTTCGTGAAGGAAGGCGAGCGCATCGTCGGCGCGAAGCTCCTTGACACCGACACTGGCGCGACCACCACTATCCGCGGCAACGTTTTCGTCAACGCCACCGGCATTTGGTCCGATGAGATTGAGAAGCTGGCTGGCGTCACCGGCAAGTTCCGCGTCCACACCTCCAAGGGTGTCCACATTGTTATTCCGAAGTCCGCTCTTGAGGGCTCGGTGGCAATGACCTTCGTGACTGAGAAGTCCGTCCTGTTCGTTATCCCGTGGGGTGAGTACTGGATTATCGGCACCACCGACACCGACTGGACCATGAACCTGGCAAACCCGGCAGCTACCCGCGCTGACATCGACTACATCCTCGATCACGTCAACGCCAAGGTTCGTCGTCCGATTACTTACGACGACATCGTCGGTGTCTACTCGGGTCTGCGTCCACTGGTGGAAGGCGACTCCGACTCCACCACCAACCTCTCCCGTAACCACGCTGTTGCCCACGTTGCTCCGGGCATGGTCTCCGTCGCAGGCGGTAAGTACACCACCTACCGCGTCATCGGTGCCGATACCATTGACGCTGCAGTCCAGGATGTCCCACGTAAGGTACCGGAGTCCGTCACCGCTGATGTCCCGCTACTCGGTGCTGATGGTTACCACGCACTGAACAACCAGAAGGCAGAGCTGGCCAAGCAGTTCGGTATCACCGAAAAGCAGGTCGAGCACCTGCTCAACCGCTACGGCTCCCTCATCTACGAGGTTCTGGCTCCGGCAGCCGAGGACAAGTCCCTGCTCGAGCCGCTGGAGGCCGCTGAGCAGTACATGCGCGCTGAGGTCCTCTACGCAGTGACCCACGAGGGCGCAATGCACCTCGACGATATTCTGGAGCGCCGCCTGCGTGTCTCCATGGAGTACGCACACCGTGGCGTCGACAGTGCCCGGGCCACCGCGGAACTGGTTGCCCCAGCTCTGGGTTGGGACAAGGAGACGATGGAGAAGGAAATCAAGGTCTTCATCGAACGCGTCGAAGCAACCCTGGCAGCTGAGCATGAACTGACCGACAAGGCCGCTAACGAGATTGCTGCTCATGCAGTGGAAACTCGCGCGGACGTCGACGTCAGCCTCGACCGCTAGTTCATTTCCCACCCTCCCCTAGGTGGCCATACGAGTTAGCTCTTGAATGGCCACCAGCGCTGTAGCCACAACGAAATAGCTTCCTTCTCGGGAAAACGGCTTCGCACTTCAAAGGGCTGATGGGGTCGAAATAAAAGTGCCGGCGAAAAATAGTTTCTCGCCGGCATTTCTTATACCTAAAGAATTCTACGTTGCAAGATTCATCGTGACCTTGCCCGGTCACGACTCACAGAGAGTTTTCTACATCTCATGGAGACAATCACAGGATCCCAGGCATTCCTCTGGGAGTTTTTCGGAACCGCCATTCTGATTCTGCTCGGTAACGGAGTCTGCGCCTCTATCAATCTCCGGACTACCCGCGCAGCAAATGCTGGTTGGATGGGCATTGCCTTCGGTTGGGGTATGGCCGTTTTCGCTGGCGCATCTATTGCCGACGTATCCGGCGGGCACTTGAACCCAGCGGTAACCGTTGCCCTGGCAGTCAAAGGCAGCCTGGCTTGGAGCCTGGTCCCCTACTATGCCGCAGGTCAGCTGTTGGGCGCATTCGTAGGTGCAATCCTGGCATGGGCCGCGTTTAAGCAGCTGTTCGATGCCAATGGCGTTGACGACAACGGCAATCCGACCAATGCAAATGCCGAGACCGGTGGCAACTTCTTCACCGTACCGATTCATCCAAATAACTTCTGGAATGCCGTCACCGAGTTCATCGCGACCTTCGTTCTGCTCGCATTCATCCTGTTCGGCCCAGCCGGCGGCGAGCTTGGTCCGCTGACCTACTTCGGTGTCTCGTTCATCATTGTGTCGATTGGTCTTTCCCTTGGTTCCCCAACCGGTTACGCCATCAACCCGGTTCGTGACCTCGGCCCCCGTCTGGCCTACGCTTTCGTGCTCCCGATTAAGGGCAAGGGCGATGCGAACTGGGCATATGCATGGGTCCCGATTGTCGCACCGATGCTGGCTGCCGTAGCTGCAGGCGCTCTTGCCTTTGCCATCGGATAACGGGAATATGAGAGTAATCGCACAATAAAATAGCGCAAGTCCGAAAACTCACATTTACACACAATTTCGCTAGGAGTATCCCCCATGATGCACAGCAAATATGTCCTCGCCATTGACCAGGGAACTACTTCCACCCGCTGCATCATCTTCAACCATGACGCAGAGATCGTCACTGTCGCCCAGATGGAGCACAAGCAGATCTTCCCGGAAGAGGGCTGGGTCGAGCACGATGCCCAGGAAATTTGGACCAACACCCGTCGCGTAGTCAGTGAAGCTCTCGCTGATGGCGACATCTCCTCCCAGGACATTGAGGCAATCGGTATCACCAACCAGCGCGAAACCACTGTCGTCTGGGACAAGAACACTGGTGAACCGGTCTACAACGCCATCGTCTGGCAGGACACCCGCACGAACGCCATCTGTAAGGAGCTCATGGGGGATGAAGGCGCGGACCGCTGGCGTGAGACCACGGGCCTGCGTATCAACTCCTACCCGGCTGGACCAAAGGTACGCTGGATTCTCGACAACGTCGAGGGCGCTCGCGAAAAGGCTGAGGCTGGCGACCTACTCTTCGGCACGATCGACACCTGGCTGCTGTGGAATCTCACCGGCGGCGCAGAGGGCGACAACGGCGAATCTGCAGTCCACGCAACGGACGTCACTAACGCATCCCGTACTCTCCTGATGGACCTCAAGACCCTCGAGTGGGATGAGGACATTTGCCGTGAGATTGGCATTCCGATGTCGATGCTGCCGGACATCCGCCCGTCGGTAGGCGACTTCGGCCGCGTTCGCGCCCGCGATGCGCTGTCCGGCCTGCCCATTACAGGTATTCTCGGCGACCAGCAGGCCGCCATGTTCGGCCAGGGCTGCTTCGGCGAGGGCGACACCAAGAACACCTACGGCACTGGCCTGTTCATGCTGATGAATACCGGCGAGAACCCGAAGTGGTCCGAGCACGGCCTCATCTCCACCGTCTGCTACCAGGTCGAGGGCGAGAAGCCGGTCTACGCTCTCGAAGGCTCTGTCTCCATGGGCGGCGCACTTGTTCAGTGGCTGCGTGACGAGCTGCAAATGATTCCAAATGCCGCTTCCATCGAGAACAAAGCAAAGAGTGTCAAGGACAACGGTGGCGTGTACATCGTGCCGGCATTCTCCGGTCTCTTCGCTCCTCGTTGGCAGCCGGACGCCCGTGGCGTCATCGTCGGCCTGACTCGCTTCGTTAACCGCAACCACATCTCCCGCGCTGTGCTGGAGGCTGCTGCGTACCAGACCCGTGAGGTTCTCGATGCCATGGTCGCAGAATCCGGCACGGACATCACGACGCTGAGCGTTGATGGCGGCATGACCATGAACGAGTTCCTCATGCAGTTCCAGTCCGACATCCTAGATGTCACTGTCACGCGCCCGAACAACATTGAAACCACAGCTCTCGGCGCTGCATATGGTGCAGGTCTGGGCGTTGGCTTCTGGTCGAGCTTGGATGAGGTCAAGGCTCACATCACAATTGACAAGAAGTGGCGTCCGAAGATGGAGGCCGAAGAGCGCGATCGCCTGTTCCACCAGTGGAACCGTGCCGTTGAACGCACCTACGGCTGGGTCGAGGATACCGATGATGAGGAGGCACCGAAGCCTGAATAAGCCCTCGTAAGAGCCTAAAAATGGCTCGGAAAACCGGATCGGTTTTCCGAGCCATTTTTATTATAAATTCAGGGCTTATTTGTTATAATAAAATTATTATCACTACCATCCGCTCCTCGATTGAAAATAGAAAAGAGCAATCATGCGTCGCGCATCGATTTTCACTGCGAGTGTGACCACCGCCCTGACTTTGACACTGGCCACCCCGGCAGCATCAGCAGCCCCAACGGACTTCATCAAGAACCCGCTGGAGCCAACCCCTGACCCGCAGTCCACTGCAATGGTCGAGCTACCAACCACCCCGGCACCAACTACCACGGTTGACGGACGCCACGTGACGGTCACCGACGGCTACATGACCTCACAGGATGGCAAGGGCACCCAGATTTACTGGAAGTCCAACACCATTCCGAACGCCAAGGCCACTGTCGTCGTCGTGCATGGCGCTGCAGAGCACCTGGGTCGCTACGAGTGGGTAACCGGCAAGCTTCTGAACGCCGGCTACAACGTCTACCGCCTCGACCACCGCGGTCACGGCCACACGGGTCAGGTTGAAGGCACTCCAGTTGCTCGTGGCCACATCGATGATTTCCACTCGCTTGTCGATGACCTGCACATGCTTGTAGAGAAGGCCAAGGCGGAGAACCCGAGCACGAAGACCTTCCTGCTCGGCCACTCCATGGGCGGTCTTGCTGTGGACTTCCACGGCATCAAGTACCCGGGCAGTGTCGACGGCATCGTCGCCAACGGCGGTGGCGCTCTGTTCAACCCCTACGGCGGCACGGACAAGGGCGAAACCATCACCCCAGAAGCCATGACCGATGTCCAGCGCGAAGCACAGCCGACGATTTACCAGCGTCTGCCGTTCCAGGACATGACTACTTTCAACACGCGCATGCTCAAGGAAGTACCGAACCGTGCCGAGATGCGCGTCCCATCGCTGCCGGGCACTGACCTGATTCAGGTTGGCAACCCGCTGGGTGCGAAAACCTCTTCTTCCCAGGCAGTGCGTGATGAATACGGCACTGATCCGTACAACAACTCCAAGCTTTCGCTCGGCATGGGACAGCAGATGGCGTTTGCCGCTACCTACAACGGCACCAACTCCGTCGACTTCGTTGAGCCGACCCTGGTCATGATGGGTGGCCAGGATGAGATTGTGCCGCCGTTCTTCTCGCGTGACTGGTACAACGGTATCTCGTCCACCGACAAGCAGCTGATCGAGTTCGAAGGCCAGTTCCACGAGACCTTCAATGAGCCGGCACAGCATGAGGCCATTGCGACGGCTATTGCCTGGCTTGATGCGCGCATCTAATTGAGCGCTAAATAGGAACCGAACCGCTTCCTAGCTGTTACGAGTTCTTCATAGAGCTAACCCGGTGGAATGGGGGCGATTGTCTTCTGACAATTGCCCCCATTTTCTTTGCCCTGTTCTCTGCCAGCTATATAGGCGTTCAGTACTTGGCAATACAAACTACCGGGAGTATAGTTGGCATTACAAGGTACTAGGTATGAAAAGCATTATGCTCAAACAACTTCCTTCTACCGCCGGAAAGAAAGCACAACGCCATGCCCAAACGCCCACAAACGCAACTGAAGAAGGGGGTACTTGAGCTCGCCATTCTCAAGCTGATTTCTCGCGAAGAACTCTATGGCGCGGCACTCGTCGCAAAGCTCAACGCCTACCCCCACCTCAGCGCGCCCGCAGGAACCGTCTACCCCCTACTCTCGCGGCTGACCACCAACGGCTTGATTAGCAATCGCTGGGAGGAATCCCCCAAGGGGCCGCCCCGCAAGTACTACTCACTAACAGACAAAGGACTGCAAACACTCACACAGCTACATCAGGACTTCATCGACCTATCCGCCGACATGACCGCACTATTTTCCGAGGAGCCCCAATGAACACCTATCTCACCGCCATCGACCACAAACTGCGCGAAATCGGCATATCGCACGCACAACGCAAGGCCATCATCGCGGAGCAGGAGAGTCTTCTGCAAGAGCTTAACGACGTCCACGCGGACCTGGCCGAAGAGCTGGGAACGGCGACCGACTACGCCAATTGCGTAGCCGAACAAGTTGGTGAACCGAGCGCTTTGCGACGCTACCTCAGCAACCCACTTCGAGCATTTTCCAAGCGCGGTCGCGCTTCCCTGTGGAATATGAACGACCCGCGGATCCTCCAACCTCACCTGTTGGGTTTCGGCTGGTCCGTTAATTGGGCTGCGGTGGCCACCAAGCTGGGCATTGTCCGACCGGACGATATTGACGGTGAGGTTATCTCTGAAATTCCGGCTCGCGCGCTGCAGGCGACCGCTTTTCTCCCCGCGGCTGTGACGGTTGCGCACGGAGTCGCACTGGCCAGGTGCTGGAAGCAGTTGCCTTCAGAAGTCCATACAAAATGGAAGCTAAACGGCGAGGCAGTTCAAAAGACAGCACCGAAGGAAACTCTGCTTCTTCCCTTCGTGGTTTCTACGGTCGGAGCTGGATTCTCAGCTGCTTCGCTGCTCAAGGCAGATGACCGCGAAGATACTCTGCGCATTGCGTCCCTAGGCGTGCTCGCAAGCACGGTTGCGTCATCTCAGCTGATCGGCGTCTTCACGGAAGAAAACTCCGAGCTCAATCCAGCATTAGTCCAAGCTGGCGTTGCCGTGGCATCGGTCGCAGCTTCGGCCGCATGCCTTGTCTTTCCCCTCTTCGCTGGGCTGAAGGCCACGTGGCAGAAAGCTGGAGCAGCTTAAATCACGGTGCAGGAGACATCAGCAGGTGAAAGACTCATCAGAAAGATTGTTGTAATCCGAATGTTGTAAACAACCTCTACCACCTCGAGTGAGGCTATCCCCCTGATTCAGTTGTGTTTTCGGTTGTGTTTCTACACTCAACCTTCCTGGTGTTTTTACCTTCTCAATCCCCCAAGTAATTTTTTAGCGCAATTACACGACTCACGCCCGAAAAAGCCACTTCACGACACCTATGTCACCTCGTGCCAGCTGTGGAGGTGGCATGAGGTGACATAGGTGTCGTGAAGTCGCGGATGAGCTGGGGGCGGGGCCGCACCTACTTAACCGGCTCGAGAACTTCCTTGCCCATCATGAACGGACGCAGCGCCTCCGGAATCACCACAGAACCATCGGCCTGCTGGTGGTTCTCCAGAATGGCGACCAGCCAACGCGTCGTGGCCAGCGTGCCATTTAGGGTGGCGCAGTACTGCGACTTGCCATCGGCATCGCGGTAGCGGGTCTTCAAACGACGAGCCTGGAAAGTCGTGCAGTTCGAAGTCGAGGTCAACTCGCGGTAAGTGTTCTGCGTCGGAACCCACGCCTCGGTATCGAACTTGCGGGAAGCAGATGCACCCAGGTCACCACCAGCAACATCGATGATGCGGTACGGAACATCGACCGCGGCCAGCATCTCGCGCTCCATGTTCAGCAGCTTCTGGTGCTCTGCCTCCGCCTGCTCCGGCGGACAGTAGGAGAACATCTCCAGCTTGTCGAACTGGTGCACGCGCAGGATTCCGCGGGTGTCCTTGCCGTAAGAGCCCGCTTCACGACGGAAACAGGAAGACCAACCAGCGTAGCGACGCGGCCCCTCCGACAGGTCAATAATCTCGTTGGAGTGGTAGCCGGCCAGCGCGACTTCCGAGGTACCGACCAGGTAGAGGTCATCTTCCTGCAGGTAGTAAATCTCATCGGAGTGCGCACCGAGGAAACCAGTACCCGACATGGTCTCCGGACGAACCAGCACTGGCGGCACCATCAGCTGGAAACCATTCTGAGTTGCCTTCTGAGCAGCCAGGTTCATCATGGCCAGCTGCAGCATGGCACCGTAGCCGGTCAGGAAGTAGAAGCGGGAACCGGAGACCTTGACGCCACGCTCCATATCAATAAGTCCCAGCGACTCACCGAGGTCCAGGTGGTCCTTGGGCTCAAAATCGAACTGTGGAATCTCGCCAATTTCCTCCAGCACGACAAAGTCATCTTCGCCACCGGCGGGCGCACCCGTAACGATGTTGCCAATCAGGTACTGCAGACGCTCGACCTCAGCCTCGGCTTCCTTCTGCTCCGCTTCGGCTGCCTTCACGGCGTCGGAAAGCTCCTTGGCCTTCTCCAGCATGGCCGGGCGCTCTTCCTTCGACGCCTGACCAATCTTCTTACCGAAGCCCTTCTGCTCCGAACGCAGCGCGTCGGTGGAGGCAATAACCTCACGGCGCTTAGCGTCAGCTTCCAGCAGCTGATCGACCAATGCCGGGTCCTCACCACGGGTGCGCTGGGACTCGCGGGCTACTTCAGGGTTTTCGCGGAGAAATTTGAGATCAATCACGTCACCTAGAGTACCTGGTTTACGTCGATAAGCAGGTACGCGCGGGTTAGAGCGCCGCCTCCGCTCCTGAAGCGACCAGCAGCGCGCCGAGGACGAGGAAGATCGCGCCGGCGACAGTGTCAATCCACGGCCCTGCCAGCACCATTCGCTTGACGACGGCATCCGTCGACACCACGATTGCGATAAATAGGAAGAAAGTGATTTGGGAGACGATTAGCACCAGCGTACAAAGCACGAGCGTCCCCACAGATGCGCCCGCGGGAATGAACTGTGAAAGCACTGCCGTGAGAAAGAGAACAATCTTCGGGTTCGACATGTTGGTAAAAAAGCCCTGGCGGAACGTCGCCTTCGGCGACCGGAGCGCCTCGCTTCCCAGGGCTGGTGCGGCACCGGCGCGCAGTTCGCGGAGGGTATTGATACCTGCCTTGGCCATACTGATGCCCATGTAAATGAGATAACAGCCACCGACAAGCTGGATTACGCCCATCAGCAAAGGATTGGCGGTGATGACAGCTGCGAACCCAAAAACTGTGAGGGTCATCCAGATAGTGGCGCCAGTACTGATACCAGCAACCGCTGCGATGGCGTGCTTTCGGGATTTGGTGGCAAGGCGCAGGATTAAGAAGACGTCAGGCCCTGGTGAGGCCATACCAATAATGTGGACGCCCAGCAGGCTGAGTAGTGCAGTCCAGGTCAAGACTCGTGTCCTCGGGTAGCGAACGAATACCGGACTATTGTAGTGCTTAAAGCTCTTGAGCAAATTTGGACCGCAAACTCGGGCAGAGCGTCGATGACTGAGCTCCCTGCCACGGCATCAACGCTCATGGCAGCGTTGTCGCTTTTAGCGTTACCTTGTCCACAGGCTCATTGGCGGTGCACAATGGGGTCACTATGGCTGATGACAATATGAACCAGGATCGCGCGCACGCTGCCGCCACAGACACTGACTCCGGTGCAGGTACTGGCGCAGATGTCAGCGCTGGTGCATCCTCCGCAGCCAGCAACGATGCCAACGCTTCGAATAACTCGCGCGGAAGCTGGGGAATGCGCGCTTTGTCGACGGCAATGCTGGTTGGCGCCGCGGGAATGGCATTCGCGCTGCAAGCGGGAGTCATCGAGCCACCGAGTGGGCCACTTGGGGGCAAGGGTTCGTCGGCAAGCGCGTCATCGTCGACAACGACAACCATCGTCGACAAGGAGACGACGGCGTTCACCAGCGCAACCACGGGCAACTGTCTGGACTGGAATCTGGCAGACGATCTGAATGTTTCTGACTTCCGCGTCGTGCCCTGTGAGCAGCCGCACGCTTATGAGGTCGCCAAGAAACTGAATCTCGCCGATTACGAGGAACATCCGGGGCAATACGCCAAAACTGCCAACTACCCGACAGCGGACAATTTGGTGGCTCTGCAAAATGGCGTGTGCCGCGAGACTGTGACTGAATACCTGGGCGGCCAGTACGATCCGGACGGTCGTTTTATCACGGCGCCGATCATTCCTTCGCCTAGCCAGTGGGAAAAGGGTGACCGAACCTTCCTGTGCGGTATCCAGGTCGTCGATGAAGACGGCAACACGGCACACATGTCCGGTCCTGCGGCCGGGCAGGACCAGTCCCGCGTGTTCGAGGGCGGCCGCTGCGTGACATTGGACGAAAACGGCGCCATCCGCCAGGTGCCGTGCGTGGAAGATCACATGATGGAGTCGACGGGAATTGTCAATCTCCGCGACCATTTCGGTGACAACGTCCCCACTGACCAGGAGCAAAATGATGTGCTCGCGGAACAGTGTGTGACTCTCGCGCAGAATTACCTCGGCGGTGACGACCCGCTGTATAACTCGACGCTGCTGCCATTTTGGACGTCATTGTCGCAGGAGTCGCTCAATGCTGGCTCGCGCAGTGTGAACTGCTGGTTGATTAAGGACAATGGCCAGGGCGGGTTCTCCACTCTCAACGGCCACGCTAACGAGTCCTTCACTATCGACGGCCAGCCGCCCGTAGCTCCGCCACCGCGCAATCCGCTGCGGGAGGAGCAGGGTGACGCTGGCGCTGGCGCTAGCACAGGTGACGTCGGTGAGGTCGGTGCCGACGGTACTGGCGCAGGAGCAGGCGCTGCGGATAACGCAGTCGCTCCCGCCGGACAGTAGAACAATCGGCCAGTAAAACAAGAGGACATTGCGAGGCAGCACCATAAATGGTTGACGTTAGCCCGGAGCAGTTCGATGCACTTGTCGATGAGGCCATCGACCGCATCCCCACGCAGTTTCTCGACCAGCTCGATCAGGTCATCATCCAGGTCCACCCATGTAACCTCGACGAACCCACACTGCTGGGCCTCTACGAAGGCATTCCTCTGACCGAGCGTTCTAACAACCACTGGGGTCCGCCTGACCAAATCAGCCTGTATCGCGACATGCTCTGCCGCATCAGCCGCACCGAAGAGGAGCTGGTGGAGCAGATTCGGGTCACTCTCCTGCATGAGATCGGGCATTATTTCGGCCTCGAAGAGGAGGATTTGGACCGACTCGGCTACGGATAAACTTGTCCCGCCGTGCACGGTCTCGTTCCTCTCGCGATACTGTCCCCTCCCCTCTTCTTCCCTGTAGCCTTAATAACCATGAGCGACAACTCGAGCGAGAAGCCAGAAATCAGGGTCGGCGACAGGGAGCGCAACGCTGCAATGGAGCGTCTCGGCAATCATTTCGCTGATGGCTACTTAGATGTCGATGAGTTCTCCAAACGCGCCGAAAGTGCTGCTTCCGCTAAAACTCGGGCGGAACTGCAAACTCTCTTCGCGGACCTGCCCGCTGAGGTCTCCCCCGAGAGTTCACAGGGCACCCCGGCTAATCCGCAGCATCAAAGTGTCGATCAAGAGCTGCAAAACCTGATGAAAAAGGGCCGCCAGCTCAACATTGTTGATTCTGCTGCAGGCGTTATCGTATGTGTCACTATCGTTCTGATGTTTGCCACCAATATCGATAACGCGTGGCTCGGCTTCATCGTCGCTGCGGCCGTTGCCCTTATCGGGCGCGCCGCCTTGAACATCAATGATGACGAGGAAGAGCTCCTCAACGAAATCAACGAAGAGGAAACCAAGCGTCGCACGGAACGCCTACGCCTGGCAGCTCAGAAGCGCCGCGAGATTCAGGAGGGCCAGCAGTAACGGTCAGCAGTAACGGTCGCCGTTTCGCTCCCTTCTAGGGTAACTCGCTGTCGCCCCAGCGACGCACATCCCACGCGCACGGTTCAATGCCAGCACGCTTGCCGACGGCCGCTGCGTTCGGAACCAGCTCAATTCGCTCGGTATTGGCAATGCGGTGTCGCAGTGCGTATTCCGGATCCACCCCGGTCAGATACTGCCCAATCAGACGAATAGCCGCGCCGTGGCTGACAATGACGACATCCTTGCTGCTGCCCTCCCTGGACTCCTTGGATTCACCACCTGTCGCTCCTGCCTGCTCCAGCAGCTGCTGTAGCGTCGGCAGGTATCGGTTCAGCACGTCAGCACCGGTTTCACCGCCGGGAAGACGGTACTCCAGCTCCCCATTGAGCCACTGGTAGAAGGCGCGCATGTACTCCATGTGCGCATCGCGATCATTGCGCCCCTCAAGGTCGCCGGCCTGAATCTCGTGGAGACCACCCTCATGGCGGATGCGAACGGAAGTCTCTCCCAGGTGGTGCAGACTCGCGACCGCGCCTGCACCAGTTTGGCGTGCACGCAGGGCATGGGATGTGACGATGTCACCGATTCTGTGGACGTCGGGAAGCAAAAGACGTCCCAGACTGCGCGCCTGCCTCACACCGAGGTCGGTGAGCGGTGCACCCGGCAATGCGGTATCCAGGCGGCGGTTGATGTTGCCGGTGGTCTGCCCGTGGCGGATGAAAATGATGCGCTGGGAATCAACCGGCATGACAGATTCAGGGCGGTCTGGGCGGTCATCGAGGAAAGGCAGCTGTCCAACTGGATTTTCGGGCGCGGCGGGTGTCATGTTTTACCTTCGTCCTTCCTTGAGCGCGTCGACCCATTCAATTGACTGGGAGATATCCGGCGGCGGGGTCATAATGCTGCGGCGACCGCCCTCAGCGACCGGCCAAGATCCCAGATACCGCAGGTCTTCGGCGTATTCGTGCAGTGCCGCGAGAGCCGCCGCAACCTGTGCATCATCAACGTGGCCGTTGCAGTCAATGTAGAAGCGGTAGAGGCCGAAGAGCTCGCGTGTCGGCCGCGACTCGATGCGGGTGAGGTTGACCTGTCGCACTGCGAACTCATTCATGGCGCGCATCAGTGTGCCGGGCTGGTTCGGCAGCGTGAAGGAGACCGAGGTCCGGTCGGCACCGGTGCGCGGCGTCGGCACACCAGGGCGCCCCACCAGTAGGAAACGGGTTCGGGCACCGCGCACGTCGGCGACCTCAGTGGCCAGCGCCTCAAGTCCGAGCAGCTCACCCGCGCGGGCCGGGGCAGCGCAAGCGTCGTGGGTACCCTCGGCGACCTGGTGAGCCGCCGCCGCATTGGAGCTGGCCTGATGAACTTCCACGCCCGGAAGGTTGGCATCCACCCACTGTTTGACCTGCGGATACGCCACAGGATGTGTCGTAAAAGTACGCACCTGTTCCGCCGTCGTACCGGGACGGACCAGGATAGAGAAGACCACCCCGACCTCGGTTTCACGGAAAACCTGCAGCTCCGGCCCAGCAGCGAGGGCATCAAAAGTTGGTGTGACGGGACCGTCCACGCTGCTTTCGATAGCCACGCAGGCAAAGTCCGCTTCCCCTCGGCGCACGGCTCCAAGCGCGGCCGCGGGACTATCCACCGGCACCGCATTGACCGCAGATTCCCCTGCCGGATCAATCTCGCCAGCACGCGCCATGTCCCACAGCGCCTGCTCGGTGAATGTGCCCGCAGGACCCAAATAAGTAACCGTCGTCATAAGCTCAGATTAGAGGGCTTCTACACTTATTGCATGACCTTTTCTTCCGAGATGCCCGCCCGCGCCCTCACTGAAGCCGTGCGCAGTGGCGCAATCTCGGTATCGGAGATCGTTTCGGAATTCGCCACGCTTGCCGACGACGCCGCAACCAATCCCGCCCGTTTCGGTATTGCCACGTCCTTGGCCGAGCACGCTGTCGACCGTGCACGCAGCCTCACTGCTCAATCAGAGGCCGCCCGGCGCGCTAGCCACGGCCTCCCGCGTGACCTCCTGGGACTGCCAGTGGCGATTAAGGACCTATTCACCATCGCCGGTGTCAAATGCACGATGGGCTCCGCCAACTTGGCTTTCACCGCCACCGAAACCTCGGAACCCGTGGCGAAACTTCTGGCTCGCGGCGCCATCCTCACGGCGACTACACACACCTCCGAGGTTGGGATGACGGCCTACACCGAGCCGATTGGCTACCCGGCTCCGGAAAACCCCTATTTCGCCGCGCCCAATCAGCTGCCCAATCAGCCGGATACCGCGCCACGCACTCCCGGTGGTTCCTCGGGCGGCAGCGCAGTAGCTGTCGCAACTGGTATCGTTCCCGCAGCTCTGGGCTCTGACGGTGGCGGTTCCATCCGCGTGCCTGCCGCCTGCTGTGGCCTCGTTGGGTTGAAACCGGCACACGATATTGCGGGTGGAAATCTCTCCACGCCCGCTTTTCTCACTCGCACAGTCGATGACGCAGAGCTACTGGCCGGGGTGCCCTTTTCCGCAACCTCGCATGTTTTCCGACGGTCCCAGCGCCCCCTTCGCATCGGTGTCACTGTCAGCCCGTTTCATGCTGAGGTGGACGTCGATAAGCGCTGGGCAAACGGTGTGTGGGCGGCGGCTGACCGTCTTGCCGACGCCGGGTATGAGGTGGTGGAAGTGCCCAGCCCCTATGACCCGGCAGGTCCGGACGTGTTCGAGATCTTTCGACGGACCATCACGCGAATGGCCACGAAATTACCGCGCGCGGACTACTCCGAGATCGTGCAGTGGATTCGCGCCTGTGGCCAGGAGACTTCCGCAGCGGAGGCGGCGGCGACACATCAGCAGCGGATGGCTCTGCCCGGCGCGATTCGATCGCGTTGGGAAGTCGATGCGGTGATTACGCCAACGCTGGCGTTCGATCCGCCACGTATTGGGCATTTCTCTGCGTTGGCGCCGTGGGAGGACTTTGACGAGCAAACCCGGTGGACTCCGTGGTTATCGCTGTGGAATCTGACTGGGTGGGCAAGCGTGTCCGTGCCAATTGCTGTGCCGGGCACAAGCGGCAGCACACCCAACGCGGAGCTCCCCGCCACCAGCGTCAACATCGGTGCGGTGCGCTGCGGTGAGGCAGAGCTACTGGAGATCGCTAGCGTGCTGGAGGCTGCTAACGCCAGCTAACGCACGTACTTCGCTGCCATTGCCGCTGCCTGTCCGGCGTATCCGCCACCAAATAGCACCGCGTGCATGAGCACGGCATAGAGCTGGTGGAGTTCGCAGCTCTCGGCGAAATCCGGCAGGGGATGTACAGATTCGTAGCCACGCAAGATCTCGTCGAAGTGCGTTGCCCCGAATAGCGCCAGCAGTGCCAGATCTTCCTCCCGGGCTCCGCCGTGTGCCGCGGGGTCAATCAGGATCGCGCCGTCTGCATCCCACATGAGGTTTCCCCACCACAGGTCACCGTGGACACGCGCAGCGTCTGGCTCGTTGTCGAAATCTCCAGCCAAGAGTCGGTCAATGAGCTGGTCAAAGATATCTAGCTGACGGTTATTGTAGGAGTTTTCCAACTTTCCAAGCGTGGGCAGCAGACGTCCTTTCGCCCAGTATTCACCGAAGCTCTCCCGTGGAGTCAGGTCCATCTGTAGTGGCTGATCCAGCGGACCGAAGTAGCCGTGCCCCTCCCACTCATCGGGGCCGGCACCCCAGCCAGCGGCGCCCAGATTGTGGGTAATAGCCAACGATTTTCCAAACTCGTACGCTGCCTGTGGATTCGGCGCCATCGACTCAATTCGACGCAATGTCAGACCATGCCCGTTCACGCCCAGCACATCCACGACGCGCGCACCGCCGTCAGGTTCGCCCTCGCGCAGCCAGTCCAGCCCCGCCGCCTCACAGGCGAAGAACCCTCGAGGAACACCATGTCGGCTCTTGACATAAACATCCGACTCGTTGACTGCGCGTTCGTAGTTCTGGTTCATTGCGGACATATTTCCAGCATATTCTTCTTCGGCCCCAAACCCTTTCAGCACGTCGCACGCAGGGTAACGCCAGCGCTACCAATACTTGTATTGCTGTCTCGGTTCTCTTAGTGCACTGTCGTTGCCTATTCTTAATTGGTATGGAAGGCAACTTCGACGACTCGCGCATTGCCCGCGACCGATACGGCAGGCCGCTCAAAGATCGCTATGGTCGCCCCATCTACCGCCGTGTGGACGAGGCGTCGCCGAAGCATGCTCGCTCCCGTGCGGCCGATTCGCGTGGCGCTTCACGACGCCCCATCCCTCCCCGCCCGGACCGCCCTTCTCGGGCAGGGGCAGCCCGCCCAGCGCCTATGCCTCCACGCAGGTCTAGGCCGCAACCAGAACGTCGGCAGGCGCCACTGAACGAAACGCGCATTGAGTCCCGTCCACCGATGAACCGGACCGGTAGCGGACGCGCTGGCAGCGATCCGCGGTTTCCTCCACCCGGCTATAACCCGGATGCGGATTTCCAATCTTCCTCGCAGGGTTCGTCGCAGGACTACTACAGTGCCCCACAAGCAGCGAGTTCTGGCCGTGGTGGACGCCGCAGCAGTCGTGGCGGAGCCGGTGCCAGGTCGAGCTTCCGCATGCCACGCATGCGGCTGCCACGCTTGCGCTTTAAATCCATCATCCTGGTTGTCGTCATCTTCCTTGTCGCCACGATGGCACTTGTTGACATCCGCCTGACCAGGGTCGACGCGTTCTCAGGTCTGGCAAATCGCCCTGCCAATACGATGTCCTCCAACTGGTTGCTCGTCGGTTCGGACTCTCGTACGGGCTTGTCAGAGGAAGATGCCGCCAAGCTATCGACGGGCAGTGGTAATTTCGGCCAGCGCACAGACACCATCATGATTGCCCACATTCCGGTGTTCGGTAAGCCGAAGTTGGTCAGTATCCCGCGTGACTCCTTCGTGGATATCCCGGGCAATGACAAAAACAAGATCAATGCGGCATTCGCATTTGGTGGCCCCCAGTTGCTCATCGACACCGTAGAGAAAAACACTGGAATTCACATCGACCACTACGCCGAAATTGGCTTTGGCGGTTTCGCCGGTGTCGTCGACGCTGTCGGTGGCATCGAAATGTGCCCTGAAGAAGCCATCGACGACCCGCTGGCAGGCCTGAATATTCAGGCCGGTTGCCAGAAATTCGATGGCGCGAGTGCCCTGGGTTACGTGCGCACGCGTGCTACCGCCCAGGGAGACTTGGACCGCGTAGAGCGGCAGCGTGAATTCATGAGTGCGCTGATGGGACGGCTGAAGTCACCTGCGGTATGGCTCAACCCCTACCGCTGGATTCGCCTGGCCAATGCTGGCACTAAGGCCGTGCGCGTCGGCGATGGTGACCACGTCTGGCATCTGACCTGGCTGATGTTGCGCATGCTCTTCGGTTCCGATTCTCTTACCGTGCCCACCTCAGGCGCCATGGATACCGGTTATGCGGGCAATGTGCTGCTCTGGGACGAAATCGAAGCGCCAACACTTTTTGCGGAGCTGAGATAGCCAAGAGAGTAGCTAAAACTGCTTCAGATAACTTAGAGACAACTAACGCGTGTGGCTCAGTTTTTCGCTGAGCCACACGCGTTAGTTCTTAAACCAGTTCCGCCAGGCTGTCTAGGTACCTAGTTCCGAATGGTCACCTGACGGGACACGATGGTCTCACGGGACTTACGCTCCTCGGCGGTCAGCGGCTCTTCGCTGGCCAGCGCCTCAGCGATACGCTTGTCGGCCTCTTCCACGGCAGCAATCCAGTGGTCGTGCGGCTTGGTGTTATCCAGGTCCCAGACCGGCACCAGCACGCCATCGGTACGGAAGACACCGGCGAACTTCGTGCCCTCTCCCAGCGAGAGGTTGTCCGCAGCGTGCACGCGTGCCAAGGCATCCAGCAGCGGCTTCTCATCTTCACGACGCACCCAGCGGATGTGAGCGCGCTCGCCCGGATCAATCCACCAGACAGCACCAGCGACCTTCGCGTCCAGGCGGTATGACGGGAGAATCGCGTCGTTAGCCACGGCCAGGTTCTGCTCGATCATCGGGGTGCGTTCAATGCCCTTGGGAATCCACCACTCGAAGTCCTGGTGGACCTCCATGTTGTCGAGATCCACGGCGGTCAGGACGTCGGTAAGCGGTGCAGCCTCGCCGTCAGTAGCGGCGGAGAGCTGCTGACCCGACTCTGCATCGCGAGCCCACGCCAGCGCACGGGAGAGATCCGCAGCGCCGTCATTGGTGCGAGCCTGCGTCTGCAGCGCGACGAAAGCCTCATTGCCCTGGTCAGCGGCACGCGTCAGTGCGGCTACGCCACCCGGCAGCACGGTGCAGACCTTGATGTCACGCTCAGCGTCAGCGACCGTGACCGGAATGACCACAGCCGGAGCGAACTCGCGGACAGCCACGATGTCAGCCTCTTCGTCGAAGTCCTTGAACGGACGCGGATTGCCCAGCAACGCTGCACGCTCAGCAGCGCGGGCTGCCAGCTTCGCCTGACGGCGGCTCATGCCCTCCGGGGCCTGATTATTCTTCTTACGAGATTTCTTTCCCACAAGGCCACAGAATACCTATTCGCAGTCCGTAATTCGCGACTGCCTGGGCTACTTATAAAAATCGTCGACGAATTCGCTCGCCGTTCCTTCGAAAAGTTGCTTGTCGACGGCCATTGCGCCCGCCTCCCCCTGTTCATCGGTAGCTTCGCTGGGGATGAAGCCCTTGGACCAGAAACCGGGCTGGGTGCGCTCGCGACCTGCCCCAACGGGAATGTTGCGATGCACTTCCTCGGGAGCCAACACGTAGCGGAGTAGCCGAGCCGTAAGGGCAGTTGTCACACAAGCTAAAACGGTGATGATTCCGGCCTGGAAGTACGTCCTGGACACGTCGGCAGCGATAAACCAACCCGTTGCAAGTGGCCACAAAACGCAGGCCAGATACCAGATAAAGCGACCTGGCCCCATTACGGCAGTGACTCCTGTTTCGGCCAACGCGACCACGGGTCCCGTGATGTTGCGCACTGGCCACATGTGCATCGTGCGCACATCCGTTGCCGTGCGCGACAGCAGTGGGCGGGCATACGTTGCGCGGTCACGCAGCACCTGGAGGGTCTTGTAGACCGAAAAACCCAGCCCAATGAGGGAAACCATTCCGCAGAGACCGAAAGCCCATGCTCCCAATTCGCCGAGGAGGGAAACCACCAGATCCTGACCTGGACTCAGAATGCTCATCCAGATGAATACGGTAAATGCGGCGAATACTCCAGCGCCGCTCATTGCCCATCGAAAGACGCTGTCCGCACGCTTGCGAACAATCTCATCGGCCTTCCAGCGCGGTGTCGCACCGGTGATGGCCGAATCCGAGACAGTCGGCTGCCAGCTCTGCTGCGGTGGCAGCACCACCTGAGGTGGGGACTGCTGTGGCTGCTGTTTTGGAGACTGCGGCGGCACAGCCCACCCCGCGTTTTCTGCCTGTTCATTAGACATTTTCCGCAGGGCTCCTCTCGTACGCGCGGCCGGCTTCTTCCGCAGTCTTTTCTCCCACGGTGTTTTTAAGTGCGCTCCCCCTAACCTACCTAAACTAGCCCGGCCCCTACCCCAGCCACTAGTCCGACCAGCTGCGAATCTTCCGCAGCATGATGCGGCTCTTACGCTGCGAACGTCCCATCTTCCGGGCCAGGTTGTTCAAAATCGCGATGGCCTCGGTAATGTGCGGCCCCTTGTTCAGCATCACGCACTCGGCACGCAGGGCGAAGGCCGCATCGGTAATCTCCGCGCGGGACGGCAGGCCGGCCTTGGCCATGTTCTCCAACACCTGAGTACCCAGAATGGTCGGCACACCGGCTGCCTGCGCCAGCGTCAGAATCTGGCCTGGGACCTCACCCATACGGTCGAAGCCCAGCTCCACAGCCAGGTCACCACGAGCAATCATCAGACCGGACTTGGCGCGCTTCATGCTGGCGATGATGATTCCCGGCAGATTCTGGAATGCCGGAATAGTCTCAATCTTCAGCACAACACCCAGGTTCCGAGCCTTCGACGCCAGGTCCTCGCGGCCCGCAGCCTCATGTTCTGCCGCAATCTCATCGAGCACCTTGTAGACGTACTCAGCATCCCCCTGCGTGCGAATAAAGCTCACCGCAGCAATATCCGCATGCTCCACCACGAAGCGCAGGTGCTCGATGTCTTCGTCGGTAAGCGAATTGAGCGGCAGGTCGGTGTTCGGCAGATTGATGCCCTTATGCGCCGCCAGCGGCTGACCATTCGGCTTCGTACGCAGGACACGCAGCCGGGCATCGACGTGACTATCTTCGCTTGACGACGTCTCGGAGACCTCAACCACCTCAGCGCCAAGTGCACCGTCGTCGAAAAGTACCGGATCGCCCGGTTTCAGAGCTGCCACGGCAGACGGCAGCGAACAGGAGACGCGTGGAATTTCATCGTCAGTGCGTGGAATGGTGGTGATTTCCTCGCGGCTGGTGAGAATAAACTCATCCCCGGTGTGGAAGCGCAGCTTTTGCACGGTCGGTGGCACACCACCAGCGCGCGTGACCTCGTAGTTGCTGCGCAGGTGTGTGCCCTCGGCGATCCAGGCGTTCTTCTCCCCCTCGGCGAGGACAGCCTCGATCTCGCCCTCGGAGTCGGTGTCGATGCGCACAACGGTGAAGTGACGCTTGGCCGAGCGGGAGTCATGCAGCGTGATGACGTCCTCGAGCTGCAGCTGCTCCAACCAACCCTGATCTGCTTCTAACGGCAGAGCTGGGCGACCCGGCAGATCGCTCGGAGCTGGCTTAGGGTTCTCGTCCAGACGGGGTGTCAGCCAAATCTTGGACTTGGCGATAACCGTGCCGGCGTCGTCACGCATAACGCGAGCACGGCCCACGCGGGGCCCCGGTTCGATGTCGCCGGTGCGCAGCTTCGGGCCAGCCAGATCCATGGACACGAAAATACGGCGACCGACCTTCTCAGCTGCAGCATTGACGTTGTCAATCATGCGACGCCACTGCTCAGGGCCGTCGTGGGCGCAGTTGATGCGAGCGAGATCCATGCCAGCGGCAGCGAAGCTCTCCACCAACTCTGCATCGTCGGCGGCCTCGGCGGGCAGGGTCACCATAATGTGCGAAGTGACATCCGCGCGCTCCTGACCGAACAGCTCGGTGGCGTTGTTATCCAGGGCAATATCCGCGCGCTCATCGTCGGCAATAATGCGGGCGACATCGATGTCTGAGGTGCGCCCCGCCAGCGCCAACAGCGCGTTGAGAGCGAGCTCAAGGCGCCCCCGGGTGAAAGTCTCCACCGTGGTCAGACTGGTCACGCCGAGGTCGTGCAAGCTGTTTTGCAGCTCACGGATGTCAATTGTGCGCAGGTGTGCGTAGTGCAGCAGGTTTTCCGCGTGCCGACGGCGCTCTTCCGGCACCTCTGCGAGCAGTGCAGAAGCCTCCACCGAGACGTCGTCCAACTCTGTGATCAGATCAGTGACCTTGCTGATGAGGTCATCCAGACGCGGTACGGCCGCGCCGCTTTCAGTGTTGTCAGTTGCTGTGTCTTGAGGGCTCTGCGCTGCCATAGAGAAGGCACTCCTGTGTTGAAGACGAAGCGTTGGCCAGAGTCGGCCACGCGGGCCAATAGAAGGTGGGCATTCTCATTCTCAAATGAGACGGCCGAAAGCGCATGTCGAGAAGACATCTACTCTCGCTACCAGCAGTTACTTCCAGAATGGATCCTGCACATCTCGGAGCGTCTGAATGGACTTGTCCAGCTGCTTCTTTTCGTATTCGTCCAGCTCAAGCTCGATAACGCGGCGAATTCCTCGACGGTTCACAATGGCTGGTGTTCCGATGAACACGTCCTCATGACCGTATTCACCTTGCAAGTATGCGGAGACCGGCAGAGCTACCTCTTGGTTCTGGAAAATGGCGCGCGTAATGCGGGCCAGACCCATACCGATTCCGTAGGAAGTGGAGCCCTTGGCATCGATAATCTCGTAGGCGGCATCACGGGTTCGGATGAAGATGTCCTCCAGCTCGTCGTGAAGCGCGGGGTCGGCGGCGAGGCGCTTGGACAGACTGACGCCTGCAACGTTGGCGCTGGACAACACCGGCAGCTCGGAGTCGCCGTGTTCACCAATGATGTATGCGTGCACGCTCATCGGGGAAACATCGTAGTATTCACCCAGCATGTAACGGAAACGTGCGGTGTCCAGGATGGTGCCGGAGCCGAAGACACGGTTGTGTGGCAGCCCGGAGTACTTCCACGCGGCGTATGTGAGTACGTCGACGGGGTTGGAGGCGATCAGTAGGAGCCCATCAAAACCGCTGGCCATGACGGAATCGACGATGGACTTCATAATTTTCATGTTCTTGTCCACCAGCTGTAGGCGAGTCTCGCCGGGCTTTTGTGCTGCGCCTGCACAGATGACTACCAGCGCGGCATCGTCACAGTCGGCGTACGTGCCCTGAGTGACTTTGGTGCGCGACGACGCCCACACGACGCCATGGTTTAAGTCCATGACGTTGCCCATCGTCTTCTTTTCGTCGATGTCAATGATTGCCAAATGGTCGACAGTGCCTTGGTTGACCAGTGAGTACGCATATGCCACGCCGACGTCGCCAGCGCCGATCAGCACGACCTTATTTCCTGTGGATAGCTTCATAGCCCTCGGATCCTTCTCAACCGATTCGGAAAACGTTGCGACACCCCACAGGCTACGCTTTGTGCGGAAAACTGGCGCGAGATGAATAAACCCCGTGGAAAAAATTTTGCCATGATGGGAGTTATGGGATTCCTGCGTCGCGCATTTACTTCGATTGCGCCCTCGATTGCGTCTACGGGCAACACACCTGTAGCTCAGCCAATCGAAACCACCAGGACAGTGCGAGCTGCACGAGCAGCGCGAACGGGAATTACAGGAGTCGCTGGCACAGCTGGCATGGCCAAAGCGCTGGGCGCAGTCGGCACCGGCAGTCTGATGGCGACCAAAGTCTTTCGCGAACGCCTCCTAGGTACCGGCCCTGGCACTATCCGCAGCGCACTGCGAGCGGGCATTCCCTCCAACCCCGGTCTAATTGGTGCAGAAATTGCGTCATGGGCTGCCTTTAGCCCCTCGCTGATGCCGCGTACTCGGATCGCCACCGTTACTGTGACCTTCCTGGCACAGCTGGCGGGCCATGTCACCGGGGTGGCTATCGGCTATGGCTACAACACGACGATGCGGCGTCTGGCCAGCACTCCGCTCAGCCGCTTTGCGCCGGCACCTCGACACGAGCGCGCACTGGCCGTGACCTGGCATGTTGCCACCACGGCCACCACCGCGGCGCTGTGGCTGCGCTCCATTTCCCAGCAGCGCGAAATTGGCCGCCTGGTGGGCAAGGATGAGCAGGAATCCGCACGCAGCCAGTTCGCCTCCACAATGATTGCCAGTGGTCTCTACCTGACCACTCGGGGGCTCTCCGCGCTGGCCAATCGCGGCTATGACTTACTGCGGGACAACCTCCGCCCCTGGCTGCCGCGCGGTCTCGCCCCGGTTCTCAGTGGTGCCATCGTCGGTGGTGCCGTGGCCGCCAGCATTGACCGACTGCTTATCCGTCGGACTTTGGAGTCCATCGCCAAGAAGTCCCGATACCTGAACACGCTGGTCGTTCCCGGCCGCATGCAGCCGTGGGAGCCAGAGCGTTCCGGTAGCCCGTGGTCTTTGGAGCCGTGGTACGCACTCGGCGCCGAGGGGCGCGTCTTCGTCGCCGAAGGCCCCCGTGCCCGAGATTTGGCGGTGGTTACCGGCAAGCCGCTCTCCGAACTGCAGGAACCCATCCGCATTTATGCGGGCAAGGTGCCAGGTCGTTCTCTGCGGGAACAGGCGGAGCTCATCATCCGCGAGATGCACCGCACCGGCGCGTTCCGGCGCGATCATCTGGTTGTTTTCACCACCACCGGCACCGGTTGGGTGCCACCGTGGTCGGCGCAGGCTGCAGAGTTCTTGACCCTTGGCAACTGCGCCACTGTCGCTCTGCAGTACTCTGACCTCCCCTCCCCAGTGGCATGGCTAACGGACCACGAAACCCCAATCGCGGCTGGCCACACCCTTATCCATCGGGTGTTGCAGGAAGTCGACAAGATGCCGGAGAACGACCGTCCAAAGGTCTACGTCGCCGGTGAATCCCTTGGCGGGTTTGGCGGTCTCGGCGCATTCGAGAATTCCGCTGACATGCTCGCACGCGTCGACGGTGCTGTCTGGACGGGCGCACCACAGTTCTCCGCAATGTGGAAAGAGCTGACGCACCGTCGGACAAAGGGGTCTCCGGAAATCGCTCCGGTCATCGACGAGGGGCGAAACATCCGCTTCGCTACGCGCCCCGACGAGCTGTACCACTCCTTCTATGGCACCAAGTTCGGGCCGTGGGAATTCCCGCGCGTCGCATTCCTGCAGCATGCCTCTGACCCCATCGTTTGGTGGGATTACCCACTGGCCTGGCGCCGCCCCGACTGGCTTGCAGAGCGCGTCGGCCGCGATGTTCTCCCCTCCATGCGCTGGCACCCGTTCGTCACCTTCTGGCAGGTGCTTATCGACGGCCTCGCCTCCGTCACCGTCCCCGGTGGTCACGGCCACCGGTACGAGGAAGAAATGCTGCCCACGTGGGCTTCCATTCTCGACATTCCGCTTGACGACGACCTGGGTGGCGCGGCCGGAATGCGCTTCAAGCGCGTGAGTAAATGGATTCGCCGCACTCAGCCGCCACGTTCATAAACTTGTGACAGATATCCCTGAACAGCATTTTTTACGAATTTCGCATTAATTGTATTGCTTAAATGGTTGCGCATCCACTCATCTTGAGTACCATCGACGGCACAACCTAAAAACGTGTTGAGGAGGAATTTTCCTAATGACTAAGTACGAGCTTCCTGAGCTGGATTACGCTTACGACGCTCTGGAGCCGCACATCTCCGGCGAGATTATGGAGCTGCACCACAGCAAGCACCACGCTAATTACGTCAACGGCGCCAACGCTGCTCTGGAGAAGCTCGCTGCTGCTCGCGAGTCCGGCGACTTCGCAGCTGTTACCGGCCTGTCCAAGGACCTGGCCTTTAACCTGGGTGGCCACACCAACCACTCCCTGTTCTGGAAGCTGCTGTCCCCGAACGGTGGCGGCCAGCCGACCGGTGAGCTGGCTGAGGCTATCGAGCGCGACTTCGGCTCTTTCGAGAAGTTCCAGGCTCACTTCAACGCTGCTGCTCTGGGCCTGCAGGGCTCCGGCTGGGCTGTTCTGGGTTACGACACCATTGCAGAGCGCCTGGTTATTGAGCAGATGACTGATCAGCAGGGCAACCTGTCCATCAACCTGAAGCCGGTTCTGCTGCTGGATATGTGGGAGCACGCTTTCTACCTGCAGTACAAGAACGTCAAGGCTGACTACGTCAAGGCTGTCTGGAACGTCTTCAACTGGGATTACGCTGCAGAGCTGTTCGCAGCTGCCAAGTAATTTCAGCTAACAGCGCGCGGCTTTTTACGCGTCCCTGCCGCGCGCTAAAGATGGCTTACCGGCTCGCTGACGGGGCTTACCCTCAGCGGGTCGGTTTTTTATGTCTTGTTTGAGACCACTTTTGGTATTTCCCGGGCGGCACACGTAGCCGTCGTTTAGCGTTAGTGCCCATGAACACCAGCAACAATGTCAACGTCGCCTATGAACACCTCGCCGTAGCTGATTCAGAGGCGGCGAAAATCGCTGTCGTCAGTTTGGACCGCGGAGACAAACTCAACGGTCTAACACTTGAGATGCTGACCGAGCTGTCCGCCGTCGCCCGGAAACTGGCAGCTGACCGTGATCTGCGTGGCGTGATCCTACGTGGCGAGGGCAAATCGTTTTGCGCTGGACTCGATTTCGCCTCGGCATTTAAGAAGCCCTCACGCATCCTGCGCTCATTCGTCCCCGATATCCACGGCACAAACCTGTTCCAGCGCGCCTGCTGGGACTGGCGACGCCTGCCGGTGCCGGTCATTGCGGCGGTGCATGGGCACTGCTACGGCGGTGGTCTACAGATTGCACTAGGTGCTGATTTCCGCATTACTACGAGCGATGCCAAGTGGTCAATCCTCGAAGCGAAGTGGGGACTGATTCCGGATATGTCCGGTATGCGAACCATCCTCGATGAGGTCAGCGCCGATACTGCACGTTGGCTGACCATGTCTGGCGAAGAACTCAACGGCAAGGAAGCAACTGAGATTGGTCTGGCGACGTGGGCCGTGGACACGGAAGACGCTGCACTTGAGCTGTCCAAGGAGAAGTTGGCACAGTTGGCGACACGCTCGCCGGATCAGCTGGCGGCGACGAAGCGGCTTTTCCGCGATGTGCACCGCTCCCCTCGCTCAACATTCCGCGCCGAGCGCACACAGCAGTTGCTGCTGTTAGCCCGCAAGAACACGGCCATCATTCGCAATGCTGCGATGAAGAAGGTCTCACCTAAGTTCGCCCGGCGCGGCATGTGGGCGCGTGGTTAGCGCGCTAAGGAACCGGCAGGTCATCCCCATGCGGCAGGTCCGCGGCCGCGCGCTGTGAATCCAGCCAGTCGCGGACGTGGGCTACCGATCGGCAGTCATCGCCGTTGTAGCGCAGCAGCATGGCGCGAGCCTCGGCTTGCGTGAGCTTTTCAAAGGACTGTTCCGCGACAAAGTCGAGGTCAGTGGCCGTCGCAATGCGATACAAATCCAGCGATGCCTCGCCGTCAACATCGGCGTCGCGCCAGTGGAAGCCCGACCACGGGGCCACGACTTTAAGCCCCATGCCGACGGTGGAGAGGATCTGGCGACGGGCGACCTTCAGCATGTCCACCCAGTCCTCCGAGGCAATGAACTTGTCCACTTCTTCGCGGGTCGGCACCCGCACAATCTTTGTCGGGCCAGCTGCCTCGGAACTGGAACCAGCCGCATCGCCTGTAGCCAGCTCCGCCGAATCTGCGGGCACCACAAATTCCTGGCCGCCGAACCGGGTGGCGCTCTGACGCAGCCAATAGTTCTCGCCCTCTGCCGCCCAGCAATAGGCGCGGAAGGTCTTGCCTTGTTCATGCGCCGCATTTCGACGACGCATCAGGTAATCCCAGAAAATCGCAAAGTTCCTGGCCTCTGCCGTGCCACCGAGCCCTTCTGGCCCCGGTGGCTCCCAGGTGATAAACCCGCGGTAGTCCTCCCCAGGCACCCACGTTCCCCACAGGTAGGCGCCATCGTTGGGGTACGCCTCCATATCGATATCCATCTCAATATCGCCACGCGGGGCCGATGTCTTAGCGGCTACCCGGAGCGCGTCGACGTCGGCAAGCCGCGCCCTCGCCATCCACACCTGCTCCTTGCTGACGTGCGGAGTGTTGGTACTGGCCTGCGCCAGTGCCGTGACTGTGTCGATGCCCACACTGCGCAACCGCATGGACTTATCCCCAGGTAGGAGGAGGGAAATATCGTCACTTGCGGTCAGCTCAGCCAAGCAAAGGTCGTGGTGACGGCAGGTTCGGCACTCCCGGATGCGCCGTGGCGCCAGCGGCCAGGTGCCTGGCGTAAACCGTGACGGTCGCCCCTGAGTGGCAGCGACGGCATCACGCGCGTCCCGCAACGCCATCCGGTACGAGGCCACGCGCGAACCTTCATCGGCAATGACAATATGCCGTGTATCCAGGTTCATCCCGGTGGCACTAATCGCCCCCACCAGGCCACAAGACACGCCCAGGCGGTGCAGTATCGCCGCTGCCTGCCCAAGCTTCACAGCATCGGGTCCGTAATGCCGTAGCTTCCACTCGTCCGCGACAACCATCGCCTGACGCAGGGTCCGTCCCATCACGCCATCACGCCCGAGCCGGTCAACGCCCAGCAGTCGCACCTGCATCGCCGCCGCACGCGCCACATTGCTTGACGACGGCTTACGCCGCCGGCCCGGTTTGCGCGCAGAGAGCAGGTGCCGTGTGACAACCAGGACCGGCATGTACGTCGGGGAGGTCGTCTGTGGTGAATCATCGACCTTGACCAGCAGATCGAGGTGGCAAATCTCGTCGATTCCCGAGTACACCCCACCGGGAATCGGACGCTCATGCATGAGCACGCCACCGGTGATGACGCTTTCTCCGCGGGCGATGGCCTCAAGGGTATCCAGGTGAGCGTCCGGTCCCGAGGCCACTGTGTACAGGCCGGGGATGGACGCGATGGACGTCGGCAAGCGGTGCTCATGGTGAGAAGCAGGTTCGACTAGCCGCCCCTCGCGGAGGTCGAGGCTCAGCCGGTAGCGGCAGCCGATGAGGTCGCTCGCGTGGAGAAGCGGGCGCGAAACGGATGAATCAGTCACAATGAGAATTAGCGTATCGCCACTCGGTAGGAAGTTTCACGTTAAGCTTGGATAGCAAGAATCGTGATGCAGCCACTGCATCTGGCAAGCGCACTCCGGCGCGGTGGGGTTTACGGGTTTTCCGCCCCACTTTTCCGGAGGGACTATCTGCGAGCAACTAGGCGAAGGAAAAAATGAGCTTCTTGGGTGACATCCGTGAGCGTCGGCGCGAAACCGCCAAGCAGGTGAAGGCTGCCAAGGCGAAGGCTAAGGAAGAGGCTCGCCACGCAGCTCGACTTAATCGCAAGGCACATAAGGCTGAGGTCAAGGCCGCTAAGCGCGACCAGAAGCACCAGCACAAGCTGGAGCTGAAGGAGGCCGCTGGCCGCGTTCGTTCTGAGGAAAAGCTCGGTAAGAAGGAACTCAAGCTGGAAAACCGTGCTCTGAAGCGCGCGGAGAAGATCCGCAAGGCGAGTGCCAAGGACGAGAAGAAGGCGCTGGCCGCCAAGCAGCGCCACCAGACCAAGATGGCCGAGAAGATCCTGCAACAGCAGCGCAGCCAGGGCTTCAACAAGGACAAGGCAAAGTCGTGGATCGGTGGCGCACGCCTGCTGGTACCGGTGCTGGTTCCGCTGGCCTACCGCGCCATCACTGCCATTCAGCGCCGTGAACACTCTTCGGCCGCGCAGAAGTTCGGTGTTTCCGCTAATGATGCCGCTCGTTACCAGGGGCACGGTGCGCCGCTGCTGGCCCGCATTGAGGCCACTCGTGGTTCACTGACAGAGCTGCGTAAGTCGGGCGTCAAGGGTACCGATGGTTTTATCAAGGACGCCAACTCGCGTCTGGATGTCATGACTGACGCCATTAACACTGCCGAGAAGATGACCCCGGAGCAGCGTCGTCGCGCACACCACTCCATTACCGCAGAGCTGGATTCTCTGGATCGCCAGATCATTTCGGAGCTGGGCGCGTAAACCTGGCCGCTTCGGGTTAAGGCCACTCGCCGAGATCCGTCGAACTAAGCGCGACTGTTGTTGAGCAGCAATAGTCGCGCTTTCGCTCTTAGTACCCCCGTATCGGGCTATTTTCTCCCTCCGATGGCGCTACGGACTGAGAACTACTGTAATGAGGGCTATGCCATCTTCAGATAAATCTCAGACTGCAGCCTCGGATCTGAACGGCGCAGTCTCGAACAGCGACGCAACAGCCCAAAAGCCATTCACCCCTTCTCGTCGTGCCGTACTGCGTGCCGGCGCTACCGGTGCTGCTGCTGGCGCCATCGGCCTGGCGACCGCGACTAGTGCGGGGGCCAATCCTGAGTCACAGTCTCCAGCTAATGCTGGCGGTTCTGGTGGTTTTCAGGTCTTCCAACACGGTGTGGCCTCTGGCGATCCACTGCCAGACTCCGTTCTTATCTGGACTCGTGTGACCTCGCACCCAGGCGACACCGCAGGTGCAAACCAGGGCCGCCCTGTTGCACTGAAGTGGGAAGTCGCTTCTGATGAGGGCTTCGGCAACATCGTTGCCTCTGGTGCCCTGAACACCGACCCGGATGCTGACAACACCGTCAAGATCGATGTCAAGGGTCTCTCCGCTGATTCCTACTACTTCTACCGCTTTACCGTCACCGCTGGTCATCACGCGGGCCAGGTTTCCCCGATTGGCCAGACTCGCACTGCGCCGCCGGTGAACTCCTCGCCAGATCACCTGGGCATCGCGCTGACCTCCTGCGCTAACTGGGAAAGTGGCTTCTTCTCCGCTTACCGCGATATGGCGGAAAATGACCGCATCGACATCATTATGTGTGTCGGTGACTACATCTACGAGTACGAGGCCGGTGGCTACTCCGGCAAGGGCCCGGTTCGTGACCACAAGCCGGCTCACGAGATTATTTCTCTCGCTGACTACCGCCTGCGCTACGCCACCTACCGCACCGATGCGGACCTGCAGGAAGCTCACCGCGCAAAGCCGTGGATTGTGACCTGGGATGACCACGAGGTCGCCAACGATGATTGGCACAGTGGCGCTGAGAACCACGACCCGGAGACCGAAGGCGACTACGTTGCCCGCCGCGACGCCGCTATCCAGGCTTACCTGGAGTGGCTGCCGGTTCGCGCTGTCCCCTTCTCCCAGGGCGGCAAGCTCTACCGCAGCTTCCGTTTCGGCGATCTCGCCGACCTGACCATGCTGGACCTGCGCACCTACCGTGACCAGCAGCTGAAGTTCATCCGCGCTGGCGAGACCGATGATGAGAGTCGCTCCATGCTCGGCTCTGAGCAGTTCAATTACCTGCTCGGCCAGTGGCGTTCCTCGAGCGCAAAGTGGCGTGTCGTGGGCAACTCCGTCATGTTCACTCCAGTGCTGGTTCCGCCGCTGGATCCGGAGGCCACTCGCGCTGTCACTGAGCTGCTGAGCTTGCCTCAGGACGGCCTGCCGTACAACTTGGATCAGTGGGATGGCTACGCTGCTGAGCGTCGTAAGCTGATTGACATCATGGGTAAGGAGGGCTACGACAACGTTGTCTTCCTCACCGGCGATATTCACTCCTCCTGGAACTGCAACGTACCGAAGGTCCCGGGCCAGTACCCGAGTGCCGGTATTGCCGCCATTGAGATTGTCTGTACTTCCGTCAGCGCCCCGAACATCGATGACATTGTGAAGCTGCCTCAGGACAACCCGATTTCCTTGGCTGCTACCGCTGGACTCAAGGCTGCGAACCCGTACGTCAACTACCTCGAGTTCGACCGCCACGGCTACACCGCTGTCTACTTCGGCCGCGAGGACGTTACCTCTGAGTACCGCCTCGTCGAGGTCAAGGAGGAACCGAACCAGCCACTTTTCGTCGCCGCTACCTACCGAGGCAAGCCTGGTGAGGGCATGACCCAGGCTTAAGCGCCTTCTCATCCTTTCGCTTTCCGACGACCACTGAGAGCGCACCCCGCATTGCGCTCTCAGTAGCGTAGTTGCTGTTCACGACGGCCCTGCACAACATGCAGGGCCGTCTTTTTATTACCCCAAGTTCTTGTGCACAATTAATCGAATTATTAACAAACCATGTATTCGATATAAGTTGCACAATCTAACTCAATTATCGTCAATAGACATTAAATTTCTTTGCACTTATACTGTGAGGGAAAGAAAACAGGGCTTGATATTAATTTGAAATTTCACCGTATTGAAGTTTCACCGTAAGCCTTCTTCATTATTACAAGTTCAGCACCAAGCTTAGGCAGGGATTCTATGGCACGCCGCGAACTAATTCAGTACATCGACGACCTCGATGGGACTCCGCTTGATTCCGCAGATCACCAAGTCGTTCGTTTCTCTTTCCGCGGTAAGAACTACATTCTCGACCTCTCTCAGGAAAATGCTGAGAAGTTCGAGCAGGTATTAGAACCGTATATTGCGAACGCTTCTATTGATCACAGCACGGTTGTAGCTCCGCGTAAGCGCTCTTCCGCTAATCCCAATGCCGCTGAGGCCCGTGATCGCAATCGCAAGATTCGCCAGTGGGCACGAGAGAATGGCATGGATGTTGCAGACCGCGGTGCGCTGCCAAAGCACATTATTGAAAAGTACGAGAGCGCTAACTAGTTCTCACCCAGGTTCGTTTGCCTTCCACTGGATGTCATCCAGCTTCACTATCTTAAAGACAGGGTCCCGCCACAGCGGGGCCCTGTTTTAAAGTTGGGGCAGGTGATTCGAGTCGCTAGGATAGCGGCTGGAATTGGCACACCGGCCTAATCCGGTTGTCTTACTTTTCTTATCCTTGACATGGAGGAGTCGGCCCGTGGTTATTTTGGAACCATTTGTTTGGCTGGTCTCGTTTGTCCTTAAGGCGTGGCACCTTTTACTGGCCTCAGTGTTTCACCTGCCATCTTCTCTGTCCTGGACGCTTTCTCTCTTCCTGCTGGTGTTTACGGTGCGTGGCGCTCTGGCGTTTCTCGCGTTCCAGCAATTTATCTCGGCGCGCAAGACGGCCAACCTACGGCCGCAGCTTTTTATACTCAAGGAGCGCTACCGCAGGAGCATCGAGCCGAACTCGCCACAATACGTAAACTTTGCCAGCAAGGAAATGCGCAAAGCCGAAGGTATTAAGACCTCCGTAATGCTGGCGCCCCTCTTCGTCCAGATTCCCGTGATTATGGGCCTTGTTCGCATGCTGAGGCACATGCTGCGGGCGTCTGAGGGGCCTGGACTGCCTGCGTCTCATAATGTCGGATTCATCTCTAAGGATGAGATTTCCGACTTTCTGAGCGCGACATTCTTGGGGCAGCCTCTACCCGCGTATCTGCGCATGGACCCGGAGCAACTACAAATCCTTGGGGGCAATCATGATTCGCTGTTAGCTTTCTGCATTATCGGCATCGTGGCAGCGGCCATTTTCACCGGTTTTAACTTGGTCATTTCCTACCGCCGGTTGCAGCGCACTCTCGACTATTCCAATAGCGTCAGTGTATTCCTCAGCAAATTCATGCGCGTAATGCTTATCTACGCACCGCTGATGATCCTCTTCGCGGGGTTCTTTGGCCCAACACCTGTGGCTCTAATTGTCTACTGGGTCACCAATAACTTCTGGACACTGACCCAAAATATTATTCTCACCCGCTATGTAGAAAAGACCTACCCACTCACGGACGATTTCCGAACTCTGCAAAACCACCAAAAGGGTGAATACGAATCGGAGCGGGAAGAAAAGAAGAAGTTAAAGCAGGCCAAGCGTCGCTTTTATATCAAATCCGCATTCGCTCCGTGGAAAATAAAGCAGTATAAGAGCGAATATGCCGCTATTGAGAAGGAATCGCGGGACCGTCGTAAAGCAAAGCAGGACGAAGAATATGCCCAGGCTTTGAAAATTGCGAAGGTTCGCTACATGGTGACCCAGATGAGGCCTGGCGCTCAGGACAATTTGCCGTCCCTGACGCAGGATATGAAGATTTCCTCGGGTATAGTTCCGCCGCTTCCCGGCCTGGCTAAAGTGCGGGCAGACATGAAACGACAAGCCGAGAAAGCACAAAAGGCGCAGAAGCGGCCGAAACCAATTCTGATTGCAAAGAACCTGGGAATGCTGCTCGGCCAGAATACGAAGAATATGGTTAAGAAAGCCACCGGCTCAAAGGAGTCGGACTGGAAACGCTTCCGGGATTAGCCCGTGAGCAAAAGGCGAGAACTAGGGCGCGTTAAAAAAGGGAATTAGGTATTTACGTGACCAAGTCACGGGCCAGGTCGCGCGCCATCTGCAGCGGGTTCAGATCCTTGGACATCTTGGCACCCGCGAGGCCGCCGTCGAGGTAGAGCAACAGCATATTTGCGTGAGCAGACGGCATACTAGATTCATTTTCAGTCAGCAGCGTGTGTAGCTGTTGCCAAACCCAGGAGCGGTGATCGGCTGCGGCCTGGCGGATGTCCTGCTCCGACTCCGTTTCCGGCCGCGGATATTCACTAGCCGCATTCTGGAAGTGTGAACCACGGAAGTCGATTGCCGGCTGCTCCGCAATACACTGATCGAAGAAAGCGAGAATCTTCTCCGCCGGGGTATCCAACGAGGCCACTCGCTGCTCCCAAGCCTCCCGCCATTTGGCATCGAGGTCTTGCAGATACGCGATGACCAGCTTGTCCTTGGATCCAAACAACGAGTACAGGCTGGCTTTGGCGACATCAGCTTCCCGCAGGATGCGGTCAATGCCGACAACGCGGATGCCTTCCGTTGTAAACAGAGCTGTCGCTGATGTCAGGAGGCGCTCCCGCGGACTGGGGCGGTTACGACGGCGAGAGGAAGCGCGGCCGCCTTTTGCGCCCTTGCCCGTTGTCGCTTCTGCCACGGCAGTACCTCTCGTCCTTCCAAAGTCACACCCCGTTATAACAGCTGCTTACTCGCAAATACCGGCGTTCGCGTCATTGCTTTCGCAACACTGAGCAGGGCGTTTATAGTTTGTGATATTCCATTGTAGGCGCATCTGCGACTGTGATTTTGTAAAAGAACAAACTAGTCAGTCTTTCAGCCTCTAGTCCTACTTTAGCGTGCGATGATTGCTGCCCCCAACAGCTGTCGCGACAACCGCAGAACGCCAACTTCACGACAACCGCACAACAAAAAGGGCATCTCAATGTTAATGAGATGCCCCGCGCTCTAGCTCACTATCCAGTAGATAGCAGCGTTTCGACGCTTCGTGCTGAGCTGTGCTGTTTTTCTTGGTTTACTTACGCTTCTGAACCAGGCCGACAATCCACAGCAAAATCACGGCGCCGAGCAGGCACGTAAGGAAGCTGAAGATCATTCCACCACCGGCGACATCAACGCCGAACAGGGTGAGCAGCCAACCGCCGAGGAAGCCACCGACAATACCGACGACGATATTCAGGACGACGCCCATCGACGCATCGGTGCCCATAATCTTGGAACCAATCCAACCGGCAAGGCCACCGACGATAATCCAGCCGAGGAAGCCCAGAGAGGGGCTAAAGGAGGCAGCAAGAAGAATCTCGTTCATGATAGATATTCCTTTCCGAAATCGTTCTGACTCAACTATAAGGCTTTCCAAAATATCTTGCACCTACTGCAAGCACTATCAGGCCATTTCGGCCACTGGGAAACTAGCGAGATAACAGTCAGATAACCACCGGAAAACCCTTATAGAATCTGTACTTTCTGCATAAAAACGGGATTTATGCAGACGAGAGGCTCCATTTAAATAAACCGAAGCCGACCTCCGAGGCATGTCGGAAACCGGCTAGGTTCTACTTATAAATATTCGGTAACGGTTTCTGTTCTCGGCGCTAAACGCACCTCCACGACCGGCACCGGCGTTTTCCCAGTCCCCTCGAAGACCGCTTTAGGCGTCAGTCTCCGGGCGGACAACCATCATCGGGCAAGCAGCCGCCTGCAGGAGTGCCCGCGAGGTGGAGCCGAGCAGCATGCCCTTGAAACCACCGCGGCCATGGCTGCCAACGACCAGCAGCTGAGATCCTTCCGAGGCATCAGCCAGAGCACGAACTGGGCGGTCGCGGGTAACAACCTTCTTGATGGCCACTTCCGGGTACTTCTTAGCGTACTTCTCCAGCCGGTGGCCGAGCAGAGCCTTTTGCTCCTCTTCCACAACCTGCCACTGGCTCTGAGCTGCAGAAAGACCAGCCAGGGAAGCCTGTACCTGCATGTCCATCCAGGTGTGAACTGCAATCAGCTCTGCACCACGGGCATCGGCCTCACGGAATGCGTACTCCGTTGCCTTTTCGGAAATATCGGAGCCATCGACACCGACAACGACCGGGCCGTACTTGGTCTCGTCGGTAACCAGGTTGTCCTCGCGGACAACAACAACCGGGCACGATGCGTGGGAAACAACAGCGGCGGAAACCGAACCCATGACCATGCCAGAGAGCCCACCCAGACCGCGAGAGCCCATAACAACCATGGTTGCCTGCTCAGACAGGTCGAGCAGCATGTCAATCGGGCTGCCCTCTTCAATCTGGTGGCTGACATCTACCGACGGTGCGAAGTCGAGGGCAATCTTCTTGGCCTCGTTAATCTTCTCCAGGGTTTCGGCCTCAAGATCGTCGTAAAGCTCCTGCGGCGGAACCATGCCCTCTGCGTAGAGGAACTGTGGCATGGAGTAGCTGCTGACCAGACGGAGTGGCTCACCGCGCTTCACTGCGGTGTTAGCGGCCCACTTGACGGCGGTCTTGGATGCCTCCGAGCCATCGACCGCGCACACAATGATGTTCTGCCTTGGCATTGATTGCCTCCTTATTATGCGATCCATAAAAATTGGCTCTCCGCGGCCCGACCGCAACGCAGCTACACCTATCGCACCTGCTTGGACGCCATTTTAATGGACAAGCTTTGCTATTTAGTCAACCCTTCCGAGCCAACCCTTTTATTACTTTCACCTCCACCCTACCCCCATTATGTTGCGACCGACAGGGCAGAATGTTGTCCACCTACGCCATTAGGGGCGATACCAACACCGCCCTGCCACAGCAGCTCCGCTTGCCCGCCAGATGAATCCGAGGCACCTGTTAAAGTCAGCCGTATGCGTCGCATGCCACTGCCCATTCGCGATGGGCTCAACCCATCCCGCATCGCCGCTCCCGGGCGTCGTGGCGATGCCCCCACCCGTGCGTGGGATCTGCTCGCAGGCGCTATCGCAGGTCAAACCCACCGCCACCCGGACGATGATGAAGCGGCCGTGGCCAAGCGCTTTGCAGATGGGCTCGTCGTTCGCGCCAACTCAGTGCCGTACAGTCCGGATGAGATGGTGAAGCCCGGCGCGGAAATGTGGTTTTACCGCACCCCAGCACCGGAGCGCACAATCGCGGGGCCGATGCCGATTGTCTTTCAAGATGACAACCTTGTGGTCGTCGACAAGCCGTCGTTTTTGGCAACGATGCCACGCGGCCGACACATCACGGAAACCGCTGTCGTACGCCTGCGGCGGGAGCTGGGAAATCCGGAGTTGGTTCCCGCGCATCGCCTCGACAGACTGACGTCGGGGTTGCTCATCTTTACCGCCCGGCGCGAAGTTCGCGGTGCCTACCAGGGGCTTTTCGCATCTGGGGAAGTCACTAAGCGCTATCACGCGCTGACATCGCCCACACCCATCGCTGGCGCGACCAGCGAAGCCCTGCCCGAGCCCCCGCTGGAGTTGCGCACGCGACAGCACAAGATTGCTGGCCAGATGCAGGCTTATACTCTCGAGGGCGAGCCAAACGCCCACACCATCATCGAGCACATTTCGCTTGTCGACGTGCCTTCGGACGCCGACGGCCTCGCTGCCGACAGTGGTCACGTTGCGCTGTGGCAATTGAAACCCATCACCGGACGCACTCATCAGCTGCGGCTGCACTTGAGTGAGCTGGGCTTTCCCATCCTGGGCGACCAGTACTACCCGGAGATTCTGCCGCTGGAGGCCGAGAATACCTCGGAGCCCCTGCACCTGGTCTGTGTAGAAATGAGTTTCGCTGACCCCGTGACTGGTGAACAACGAACGTTCCATTCCCACCGCAGCGTTTTCAATCCGCTTTCGCTGCCGGATATTAATTCGCCGTTGATCAAATCTAATTAGAAGAGAGCCCCCTCCCCATGTCTGCCAAGCATGCACAACAATCCGCTAAATCATCCACGGAATCTTCTTTGGAGCATTCCGCCCCACCAGCGGCGGCCTACGCTGAGAGGCTCACCAAGAAGTACGGCGACGGCAATGCCGCTGTTACTGCACTGGACCATGTTGACATCTCTTTTGCCGCTGGTGAGTTCACCGCGATTATGGGCCCGTCCGGGTCCGGTAAGTCGACATTGATGCACTGCATGGCCGGTTTGGACTCCGCGACGTCGGGAAGCGCGTACATCGGTACTACGGAACTGTCGAAGCTGTCGGACAAGGAAATCACGGCGCTGCGGCGTGACCGCCTGGGCTTTGTGTTCCAGTCCTTCAACCTGGTGCCGACGTTGACGGCGGCAGAGAACATCACCCTGCCTATCAATATCGCTGGTCGGAAGGTGGATAAGCAGTGGTTCGAGGAAATCACCACGCGCCTCGGGCTTAAAGAACGGCTTACGCACCGCCCCTCGGAACTGTCCGGTGGCCAGCAGCAGCGTGTCGCCTGTGCGCGTGCCATCGTCAGCCGGCCGGAGATCATCTTTGGCGATGAGCCGACGGGCAACTTGGACTCGAACTCATCTCGTGAGGTATTGACGATTCTCCGCGATGCGGTTGATGACATCGGCCAGACCGTCGTCATTGTGACGCATGATGCCACCGCCGCGTCCTACGCAGACCGTGTTGTGTTCCTCGCGGATGGCCGCGTGGTTGACGAGCTTCGCAATCCCACGCCCGCCGATATTTTGGCGCGCATGACAGATATTGAGAATCTTTAGGAAGGCAGGTCATCTCCCCCCATGACATCATCGTCTTCCACGCTGAGCCGCGTCGCCTGGCGCAACATCACCTCGCACAAGTTGCGCCTCGTGCTCACAATTATTTCGGTCGTGCTGGGCACGGCCTTCATCACCGGCGCATTTGTGTTCACATCATCGCTGGACAAGGCCTTTAAGGGGGCAATGAGTACCGCTTATGACGGTGTCGACGTGGTGGTGACGGCCCCCGCTGACAATCCCGGTGCGCTCACCAAAGAAACTGAACAGAAGGTAGAGAACTTCCCTGGGGTGCGCGCCCTCAACATCGGCAATCCCAGCAATAGCATCACGGCCACGGGAGCCGACCGCAAGCCGATTCAGACCAATGGTTCGCCATCGATGGGCCTTCCCTACTATCCAGCGGCCGAAGCGGTGGGCAACAAAGTCACGATTACCGAGGGACACGCGCCGGAAGCACCAGGTGAGGTGGTCGTCAACTCCGCCACCGCCAAACTCGGCAGCCTCCACGTCGGCACTGAAATCAAAGTAGCCACCCGTCTCGATCGGGCGACGGTGAAGGTCGTCGGCATCGCTGATACCTCCATCGACCAAACTGGCTACCTCGCGGTCTTTTTCACCCAGAATCAGTGGCGCGAGCTCTACGGCGAAGACGGACATGTGGACATGTTTACTCTCGCTGCCGATTCCACCACTGATGCTGCCACACTTACCCGTGATGTCGCGGCCGCGTTCCCCGACCTCAAGGTAGAGGCCGGCTCTGCACTCGCCGACGAGGCTTC
Organism: Corynebacterium sp. HMSC074C03; assembly: GCF_001838285.1. Classification (NCBI taxonomy): domain Bacteria; kingdom Bacillati; phylum Actinomycetota; class Actinomycetes; order Mycobacteriales; family Corynebacteriaceae; genus Corynebacterium; species Corynebacterium sp. HMSC074C03. The sequence continues at coordinate 55,096 of NZ_KV836215.1, forward strand.
CGAACGTGTCTCCTCCGCCTTAAGCTTTGTTAACTACTTCCTCATCGCTTTCGGGCTCATCGGTCTGCTGGTCGGCATCTTCATCATCTCCAATACCTTCACCATGCTGGTCACTCAGCGCATGAAGGAGTTCGCTCTCCTCCGCGCCCTCGGTGCTTCACGACGACAACTCACTGCGTCCGTCCTCTTGGAGGCATTCATTGTTGGCCTCATCGGTTCTGCACTAGGTGTAATCACGGGATTTGGGCTGAGCCAGGGGCTATTCATGCTTCTCGATGCCATGAGTATCTCCATGCCCGGCGACGGCCTGACATTCGAACCGGTGGCAGTCATCGTTCCTCTCTTTGTCGGCGTGGTAATTACCATGATTGCCGCTTGGACACCGGCGGCCCGCGCTGGTGCCGTTCCTCCTGTGGAAGCCATGCGCTCTGGGGATCAAACAACCAGCAATAGTCTCAGTATTCGGACATGGAGCGGCGCTGTGCTGGCATCCGCCGCTATCGCAATCATTGCCTGGGCATTGCAGTGGAACGACGCGGAAACCAAGATTCGCGCTATCTTCGTTGGTGTCGGTGCAGTGATGACCGTAGCCTCCGTCTGGCTTGTCGGCCCCGCACTGTCCATGCCTCTGATTGGAGGACTGGGGCGCGTCGTAGGTGCGCCTTTTGGAACCGTCGGCAAGCTTGCGGCAACGAACTCCCACCGCAATCCGCGCAGAACGGGAACCACATCGTTTGCACTGACGCTCGGACTTGCGCTGGTGACTGTGATCGGCATGTTCGGCGTGTCCATGAAGGAAGCGGTCAATGAGTGGTCAGAGACAAATCTGACGGCTGACTTCGTGCTCTCGCCGCCTCTGACTGCGCATTCGGCCCTGCCTCTTGGTGTCGAGGACGCGGTGAAAGATATCGATGGTGTCGAAGACACCGCAACGTTGTCGATTGGTGCACTGCTGGTGATCCCACCTGAAGAAGCCGCCACGATGATGACTGCCGACGGCGAACAAACTGAAGTCGGACCGGAATCTAGCAATGTGTCGGTTTTCAACTCCAACGTCGGCAAATGGTACGGCACTCGCGCCCTCCAAGGATCCCTTGACCTAGCTATGCCGGATGCGGGAATTGTCATCAGCGAATCAACGGCGAAAAAGAATGGTTGGAACGTTGACACTGAACTTGCAGTGGTTTCCAAAGGCGGCGTAACACGGCTCCCTGTCACTGGCATTTTTGCTGACACAAGAGATCCAGGCCAGTCGATTATTGTCTCCGACGAAGCCGCCCATAAATATGTCAAAAGCAGCCACCTGTTGCCCTTCCAGACCTACGTCGATGTCTCCAATTCCATCGCGGCAGACAGCGGCTCCTTGGATAAAATGAAGCAAAAGCTTAGCGACGCCGTTGCGGACTACCTCGTAGTACAAGTGATGACTGCTAAGGAGTTTGCGGGCCTGGCTAATGCCTCTATCGATGTCATGCTGGGAATCGTGTACGCACTGCTGGCACTGGCGGTCATCATTTCGATTCTGGGAATTATCAATACTGTCGCGCTCTCAGTTGTCGAGCGCCGCCAGGAGATTGGCATGCTTCGAGCCGTCGGCCTGCAGCGCTCGGGGATTCGCCGGATGATTCGCCTGGAATCTGTGGAAATCTCCATTTTCGGCGCAGTCGTGGGTATTGTCCTCGGCTTGTTCCTTGGCTGGTCACTGCTGACCGTTCTGAAGGATGAGGGCCTGAATACTATTGCGGTACCGTGGCTGCAGGTTGTTCTCATGCTGCTTGGGTCTGCGCTTGTAGGCGTTATTGCTGCTCTCGGACCTGGTCAGAAGGCCGCGAAGACACCACCTCTGGCCGCTATCGCAGACGAATAGCCGCCGCTATATGAAAGCGCCCCGTGCAGATATAGTTTCTGCACGGGGTTCTATTTCGCCTTATTACCTAGGCCGAATCAGCTATCCGACTCACGCATTTCCGCTGGAAATTTATACGGCTGCGTTGGCCTTGCGAACCTCGCGTTCACGATTCTTCAGCGCCTTATTGAGAAGCATAAAGAACCACACAAAGCCAACCGTCAGGATAATGTGGCCGAGTCCTGCAATTCCCGAGTACATCGGACCCCAGGCCTCCGGGCCTGAAACAACGTGGACGATACCGTTTGCCACCATCATGCCGATCGTCCAAACAATGCCGACATTCTGAACAATGAACCAGCGATCAAAGCCCTTGACAGCTGAAATATTGAATTGACCATCCAATGCCAGCGCAACCAAGAAAAAGATCGTGCCAAGAACAAGGAAATGCGTGTGCAGCGTATTGAGCTGCGTTTTATCGCCAAAATCCATTGCACGGGTAAATTCACGATAGAAAACGCCAGAAAATAGACCAAGACCGAGATAGACCGAAGCGGCTGTGAATAACTTACGCATACTTCGTAGCCTACTCAGATAACACTGGCTTCTAAATGGACTAAACCCAGGGGGTTAAACGAAAGTTTGATACCGCGAAACTAGAGGGCCTCAAACTAACCGCGCCAGTCGAGCCACAACACGTTTCGGCACAGCCTTAAATAGAGCCATCACCAGACCATATAGACCGGGTGCGACCTCCGCTCGGCCGCTCTCCGCTGCACGTAACGTGCGCTCCACCAGATAACTGAGATTCTGCTCAGGCATAAGACGCAACTTCACCGACTTCGCCTGCTTCACGACGTCCCGGAGCGCCTTGGTCTTAACCTTTCCCGGGTAGCAAATAGTTACAGTTACACCATTAGGCCTTAATTCATCCCTAAGGCTGATACCCCAATGCCGAATAAACGCTTTCGATGCTGTGTACACCGCGAGCCCTGGAGTTGGTGCTACAGCCGAGATCGACGAAACCAGAATAATGTGGCCATCCTCTTCGAATAAATCGTTTAGAGAGTAAACCGCTGCGACCGTTCCGCGAATATTCGTCTGTATCATTTGATCAGCCCGCGAAAAGTCCTGGGTATTAACATCGCCATAATTCGCGTACGCGGCATTGAGGATTAAATAAACTATCGTCGCGTGATGGCGCTCAACACGATTCCGGAGCTTATCGCCAAAATCATCATCGGACTGGTCTAGACGAAGATATCGAAGACGCGAACCTTGGGTCCTAGAGTGTTCAGCGGCCTCGCTGGAAGAATCATCGTTGTAGCTACGAGAGATACACCAGATTTCATCTAGGTCTGGACGTAGCTGCCCGAGCCTATCGGCGAAGACGGCACCTATGCCCCGAGATGCTCCAGTCACGATTCCCACTCGCATGATTTCCAAGATACAGCTGACTGGCTCAGGCAATTAAAACGGCGCCGACCAAGAGTGCTGTATGGGAATAAACATGCCGACAAAAAGATACAGCGTTAAAACACTTACGCTAGTTTATGTTGTTTACTTGTGGGTAAAACAAAAGCGGGC
>NZ_KV836216.1:0-2099 GCF_001838285.1 Corynebacterium sp. HMSC074C03
AATTAGTCCTGGTCGATGCCCTCGCGCTTCTTGAACTCCAGGCGACGGCGGTGCAGGATCGGCTCAGTGTAACCGGACGGCTGGTTCACACCATCAAGGATGAGCTCCTTGGCAGCCTGGAAACCGATGGACTTGTCGAAGTCCGGAGCCATCGGCAGGTATGCCTCATCGCCCTCGTTCTGGCGGTCAACGACCTCGGCCATACGCTGAAGCGAATCGATGATCTGCTCCTCGGTGACAACACCGTGCAACAGCCAGTTAGCCAGAGTCTGGGAGGAAATACGCAGGGTAGCGCGGTCCTCCATCAGGTCAACATCGTTGATATCCGGCACCTTGGAGCAGCCAACGCCCTGCTCAACCCAGCGGATAACGTAGCCCAGGATGGACTGGCAGTTGTTGTCCAGCTCGTTAGCCTTGTCCTCATCGGACCAGTCAGCGCCCGGCTCGCCAGCCTTAGCTGCCGCTACCGGGATGGTGAGCAGATCACCGAAGGTGTCGCGGCGACCGTCGGTAAGCAGCTTGTCCTGAACGCCGAAGACGTCAACCTCGTGGTAGTGGGTAGCGTGCAGCACACCACCGGTCGGGGACGGAACCCACGCGGTGGAAGCACCCTGCTTCGGCTGACCGATCTTCTGCTCCAGCAGCTCGGCCATCTGCTCGGTCATAGCCCACATGCCCTTACCGATCTGAGCCTTGCCCTGCAGGCCGTGTGCCAGACCGGAGTCAACGTTGTTGTCCTCGTAAGCCAGCATCCACGGAGCGGTCTTCTGGACAGCCTTGCGGAACATCGGACCAGCCTGGATGGAGGTGTGGATCTCATCACCAGTGCGGTCCATGAAGCCGGTGTTAATGAAGACCACGCGCTCGGAAACAGCCTTGATGGCGGCGTCCAGGTTGACGGAGGTACGACGCTCCTCGTCCATCAGGCCGACCTTCAGGGTGTTGTGCGGCAGACCCAGCAGCTTCTCAACGTCTGCGAACAACTCGTTGGTGAACGCAGCCTCGTCCGGGCCGTGCTGCTTCGGCTTCACAATGTAAATCGAACCGGTACGGGAGTTCTTACGTGCGTTGTCCTGGTCCAGGCCCGGGATTGCACAAGCAGCGCTGATGACGGCATCCATGATGCCCTCGAAAATCTCCTCGCCATCGCGGTCGAGGATGGCCGGGTTCTGCATCAGGTGGCCGACGTTACGAACCAGGTTCAGGGAACGACCGTGCAGGGTGACCTCGGAACCGTCAAGAGCGGTGTAGGTGCGGTCGTCGTTGATGGTACGAGACAGCTTCTTGCCACCACGGGTGAACTCTACTGCGAGGTCACCGACGTTCAGGCCCAGCCAGTTGGTGTAACCCAGGGTCTTGTCGGCAGCGTCGACTGCGGCGACAGAGTCCTCGAGGTCCATGATGTTGGTGACAGCGGCTTCCAGGATGATGTCCTTGACACCAGCCTTGTCGGTCTTGCCAACCGGAGACTCCGGATCAATCAGCAGCTGGATGTGCAGACCGTTGTGCTTGAAGTAAATGGACTCCGGTGCGTCCTTGTCGCCGGTGTAGCCGACCAGGGTCTCCGGCTCGCGCAGACCGGAGGTAGCGCCACCTTCCAGGGTTGCCTGCAGGTGACCGTCGACGATGTCGTAAGAGGTGACGTCCGCGTGGGAACCGTCGACCAGCGGCAGAGCCTTGTCCAGGAAGTCACGACCCCATGCGATAACGCGGTCACCGCGGACCTTGTTGTAGCCCGGGGTGTCCTTCTCCGCACCGCCATCTTCAGCAATAGCGTTGGTGCCGTACAGCGCATCGTAAAGCGAGCCCCAGCGTGCGTTCGCAGCGTTGATGGCGAAACGGGCGTTGAGGACCGGCACAACCAGCTGTGGACCGGCGGTGGAAGTGATCTCGGTGTCGACGCCCTCGGTGGTGACCTGGAAGTCACCCGGGTTATCAACGAGGTAGCCGATTTCCTTCAGGAATGCGACGTACTCGTCCTGGTCCTGCTTACCCGGGTGCTCCTTGTACCAAGCGTCGAGCTTTTCCTGCAGCTCATCACGCTTGGCCAGCAACTCACGGTTACGCGGAGTGTACTTAGCGACAATGTCACCAAAGCC
>NZ_KV836217.1:0-296 GCF_001838285.1 Corynebacterium sp. HMSC074C03
TCGTTTCGTAGTTTTGACCTCGTTTCGTAATTTGCCGATCAAAATACGAAAAAATTACGAAACGCTCTACCTGCGGTTTCGTGATTTCCGCAAACGAAAAGAACAAAACTACGAAACACGCGATAACGCTGTGACCTGCATAGACACGTCACATTTCGGCGGTGTTTCGTAATTTTGCGGTATTTCGACCCAAACCTTTTAAGAGAGAGACACAGACACGCATTGCAGGCACATGTCTACGACACAGAGCGTCCTCGTTGAGGGCACGCTGCAGGGGTTGCAGCTATGTGACACGG
>NZ_KV836218.1:0-31210 GCF_001838285.1 Corynebacterium sp. HMSC074C03
CCCATTATCGGGGACACTCACAAGGTAACGGGGGGAGGGAGCCCGGGCTACTTCTTCTGGCAGTCCCTGCACAGGCCGAAGACCTCAGCAGTGTGCCCGGTCAGATTAAAACCGTGCTCCTCCGCAAGGCTGTGAGCCCACTGCTCGACAGGGCCGCCGGCGACTTCAACGGTGCTGCCGCAATCGGTGCAGACCAGGTGATGATGGTGGTGGTCACCGCACAGCCGGTAGAGAGCCTCTCCGGAGGCATTGTGCAGAACATCGACAATGTCCATTTCTGCAAGGGACTGGAGCGTCCGATAGACCGTCGTCAAGCCGACCTTGTCCCCACGTTCCGTCAGTGACTTATGAATGTCAGCAGCGGAGCGAAAATTAGGAGCTTCACTCATAATCGACACGACGGCGCGGCGTTGGCGAGTACTGCGCTGGCCGATGCGCGTTGCGGCCGGCCGCGCGGAGGCGTGCGCCCCGGGGCTAGCGGAGGAGCCCGTACCACGTGGGTTTTCGCCAGAACTAACTTCGTGCATATCTTCGCCAACCATGTAAACGACACTACCCGGTATCGGTTGGGCAAGATGCGCTAGAGTATAGGGGAACTTTTAACTGGCCTCTCGGGGTCAGTACATTTTGCTTTTCATTACGTCGTTCGCCGCACGGAACGGGCCGAATCGAGTGTCCGGAAAAGGCGTGTGGTGTGCGATGCGAAGCCATTTATAAGGAGTGGTCTAGACCGTGGCACCTAAGTCAGTTGTCGATACCGTCGCCAACCTGTGTAAGCGCAGGGGATTCGTTTACCCGTGTGGTGAAATTTACGGCGGTACCCGCTCGGCATGGGATTACGGTCCCCTGGGTGTGGAGCTGAAGGAAAACATCAAGCGCCAGTGGTGGAAGACCTTCGTCACCGGTCGTAAGGATGTCGTCGGCCTGGATTCCTCCATTATCCTGCCGCGCCAGGTCTGGGAAGCTTCCGGCCACGTCGCTACCTTCACTGACCCGCTGGTGGAGTCCCTGCACACCCACAAGCGCTACCGCGCTGACCACCTGCTGGAGGCCTACGAGGCCAAGCACGGCCACCCGCCGGCCAATGGTCTGGCAGACGTTCCGGACCCGGAGACCGGACAGCCGGGCAATTGGACCGAGCCGCAGATGTTCTCCGGTCTGATGAAGACCTTCCTCGGCCCGGTCGACAATGAGCAGGGCCTGCACTACATGCGCCCGGAGACCGCTCAGGGTATCTTCGTCAACTTCAAGAACGTTATGACCACGGCTCGTATGAAGCCACCGTTCGGTATCGGCCAGACCGGTAAGGCATTCCGCAACGAGATCACCCCGGGTAACTTCATCTTCCGTACCCGCGAGTTCGAGCAGATGGAGATCGAGTACTTCGTCGCACCTGACCAAGCTGAAGAGAAGTTCGACGAGTGGGTCGACGCCTGCTGGAACTGGTTTATTGACCTGGGCGTTAACCCGGAGAACATGCGTCAGTTCGACGTTCCGAAGGACGAGCGCGCGCACTACTCTGCACGCACGATTGACTTCGAATACCGCTTCCACTTCCAGGGCAACGAGTGGGGCGAGCTGATGGGTGTCGCCAACCGTACGGACTACGACCTCGGCTGCCACATCGAGCACTCCAAGGAAGATCTGCGCTACCACGACCAGGTCACCGGCGAAAAGTACGTCCCGTACGTCATCGAGCCGTCCTTCGGCCTGACCCGCGCCCTGATGGCCTTCCTGTGCGATGCCTACACCGAGGAAGAGGTGCCGAACGCAAAGGGCGGCACCGACACCCGTACCGTGCTGAAGCTCGACCCGCGTCTGTCGCCGGTTAAGGTTGCTGTTCTGCCGCTGTCGAAGAAGGACACCCTGACTCCGACTGCTGAGGCTGTCGCGGACAAGCTGCGCCAGCACTGGGCCGTCGATTACGACACCTCCGGTGCTATCGGCCGTCGTTACCGTCGCCAGGATGAGATTGGTACTCCGTTCTGTGTCACCGTTGACTTCGATACTCTCGAAGACAACGCTGTGACCGTCCGTGACCGCGACACCATGGAGCAGGAGCGCGTCAAGATTGACGAGCTGGAGAGCTACCTCGCAGCGCGCCTGGTGGGCTGCTAATGGCCGAAGAAGTTTTTTGGGAATCCTATAGTCTCGGCGACGGCTCCCGGGAAAAATCCGAGCAGACCTGGCCGATTCTGAAGGAAAGCACCGAAATAGGCACGTACAGCCGTGATGAGCAGGGCGATCGCCTCAACACCCCGGAAGGGGAGTGGGTTATTGACGCCTCTGCTAATCACCGTGTTTCCGCCACGCTTCCCGACGGTCGCGTGTTCTCGACCGTTGCTGCTGACCGTGACAAGATTTCGCGAGCCAAGCAGCTTTCAGTGACCTTTGGGCCGGATCGCCCCGAAGGCAAGCTGGTGTGTGAGGGATCGACGAACTACGTCATCGAGAATGCAAAGACCGGCGAGAAGTGGGGCCAGTTCACCGGTGCGTCCCGTGGCGTGCGCCACGCAGAGGTGCAGTTCGACACCGACGAAGGCCGTGCGCTGCCGGAAGAGGAGAAAATCTTCCTGGTCTACAGTGCTCGTCGAGTGCTGGAGTCCCGCATGGTTTCCTCAACCTGGATTCTCACTGTCTGCTTGCTCTTGCTGATTGCCTATATGATTTGGGTGTGGATCGTGTAGCAACTATTGCAGACGGCGTCGTTTACGACGAGAACAAGAAGACCCTGTCCGACGGTTGGAGCTGTCAGGACGGGGTCTTTAGTGCTTTTTGGATCACCTCACCACAAGGGCGTGGTTGGCAGGTGAAAGCCCGCTTTTTTAGCACGAACGCGCTAGTAATGACGAATTCGGACGAGGGGGAGTCTTTCGTCCTAAACAGAGAAGGACGGGGAATTCGCACGGTCTTCGACATCGAGCGTCCAGGCTATGAGCTCGCCCGAATCGTCAGAGAGGACAGCCTAGGCCGAGGGGTATTTGGTGTCTATGCCCAGAAGGGAGACTTCCGGGGGAGTTTCGAAGACTGGCTGATTGCCGCCGCACTGGCGACGTGGTCTGTGGATGGACCACGCCAGATGCGAATTTAGGCGGGAATCTAGAAGCCCATTGTGCTGCCGGAGCCGCCTGGTCGGCTCGAACCTCCGCCGAAGCCGCCGAAGCCGCCGATGCTGCCACCAAAGCCGCTGTTGTTGCTGAGCATGCTGCCCAGCACCATGCCGGCGACCATCGAACCGTTGCTGCCGCCACCGCGGCGCTGATCCTGGTAGCGGCGGATGTCACGGCGAGCTAAGTCAGCGGCCTCAGCGGCGAGCTTGCGCGCACGACGTGCGTAGGCCAACGCCTTTCGCGGATCGCCGTTGGCCAAGCCCTGAGCAGAGCCGTAAGCACGCTGTGCCTCCGCGAGGCGAGTGCGAGCCTCAGCGCCAACCACACGGCGGCGGGTAGCAATCAAGTCAGCTGCGGCGCGAATGTGATTGTCGGCATCCTGCATGCTGTGCTGCAAAGTGGCGGTAGCGCGGGCGAACGACGCGGCCTTGTCTCGAGCGGAGTCCAGGGCTTCGTCGAGCAGCTCATCGGCATCGGTCAGTGCGGTCCAGGAACTCAGTGGATCCGCTTCGGACTTATTGGTTGCCACGCCGAGTGCTTCACGGCCTGCTTCGATGGCTGCATTGAGACGCTCGCGGTTGATGTTGGCGCCGTGCGGTGCCGACATCAGGTGCGAGGCCTCATCGATTTCACCGCGGACCTCGGCGATAAGGGAAGCCAGTCCAGCGACTGCAGCGTGAATATCGCTATCGGCGTGTTCAATGGCCTCCAGAAGACTCTCTGCCTGTGTGAGCGCAAAGTCGGTGGCCGACAGTGCATCAATCAGACCACCTTGCTCACCGGCGGGCAGGTCAGCTATGCGGCGGGCCTCAGTCATTGACTGGTCAGCCTGATTCAGGTGCTCCGTGGCCATGTCGATATTGTCGGTCACAGAGCTGAGCATCTGCTCTTCGTAACGTGCGCGCAGACCGTCGAGAATTTCGCCGGCACGCGGCATACGTGAGCGCAGCTCGACACTTCGCTGAGTGAGCTTCGAAATGGTCGCTTCAGCATTCATCAACTCCTGGCGGAGTTTCTGGAAGTTTGCGGCCTCGCCGTCGAGCTGGTCATCCGCTACACCACAGGTGGAGATAATCTCCAGCAGGACACTGCGGCGCTCGATTTCGTCGGCTACGGAGCCGTCGTCAAGCTGTTGGCGAAGTGCAAACGCGCGCTCGAGCGTGGACTGAGAGTGCTTCAGTGCGTTGTCGAAGCTGCGGATGCGTTCGGTGCCGAACTCAGCACGAGCGAGGTCGAGTTCGGTGCTGGCTTTGCGGATGGACTCATCGGTACTGACAATCTCATCGCGCGCGAGAACATCGAGCGAGCTGGTGCTCAGCGAGTCCAGCGAAGAGACATCCCTGGGGTCGATGTTGCGGCCACGAGCAATCTCTTCCTCGTCGCGCTTCTTCTTATTGCGACGGCCCACGGCCCAGGTGGTGCCACCGACAACGGCGGCACCACCGAGGCCGGCGCCGAGTGCCCACCCACCGGCGGAGCCGCTGCCACCGCCTGCCTCGGCGATGGCAGCTTCGCCCGCAGCCGCCCAGTTGTCGTCCTCTAACAACTGCCCTTGAGCTGCGCTGTTAACGGCTTCTGCGTTGCGGGGGAAGGAGTCGCCGACGAACGCGCCTAGGTTGCGGTCTTCCACGGCGACGACCAGGACACCGCGGTTGTCAGCAGCGCCGAGGTGCTCCCAGGCCTGCTGCGCCCATTGCTCGCCCTGAATGCCGTCGAAGCTCTTGATGTAAAACACCGAGAACAGGAGCCGCTTGTCGGTCTTGAGCTGCTGAATCTGCTCCTTTAAGCGAGCCTCTTCGCCGCCGCTCAGCACACCTGCGAGATCGTCCACGTCACCTGACACATCCGCCGGTGCCTCGGCGTGCGCCAGGGATGCTGACGGTGCGAGTGCCAGCAGCGATGCAGGTGCATGAACCGGCGATTGTGTCGGCAGTGCAGTTGTGATGAGCGGCATGCTCAGGCCGAGGAAAACACCCGATGCGGCAAGGTAAAGGGGGCGAAACACGCGATTCCTGTCAGACATATCTACAAGGATACGTAACAATAATTACGTGGCCGGTAAATTTTCGTATTCATCTTTTGAACTCGCTCGTATCGTCGAGGAGTCTCCGAAGCAGTCATTGCTGCCCGGGGTGCAGTCCTTGGAATCCCACCGGGCGGCGTTTGCACGAGATCGCGCCCGCGTCCTGCACTCCGCAGCGCTGCGCAGGCTGGCTGACAAAACTCAGGTTGTGGGGCCAGGGGAGGGCGATACTCCGCGCACACGCCTGACTCACTCGCTGGAGGTCGCACAGATTTCCCGCGGAATCGCCAGCGAACTCGGTGCAGATGAGGATCTCGCAGAGTTGGCCGGCCTGACGCATGACATCGGGCATCCGCCGTATGGCCACAACGGTGAGCGCGCCCTCAACGAGATTGCTGCTGGTTGCGGCGGGTTCGAGGGCAACGCGCAGACGCTGCGTATTCTTACTCGCCTCGAGCCGAAGGTACTCGATGGCACAGGTGAGCCCTGTGGACTCAATCTCACGCGGGCGGCGCTCGATGCGGCCTGTAAATACCCTTGGACACCAATCGGTCCCGATGGTCAGCTCCGCCACAAGTACGGGGCCTACCAGGAAGATGCCGCGATTCTGCAGTGGATTCGACAGGGCGTTCCGCACGGCAAGCAGTGTCTTGAGGCGCAGATTATGGACTGGTCTGACGATGTCGCCTATTCCGTCCACGATGTCGAGGATGGCATCGTATCTGGCCGCGTTAACCTGGGCGTTTTGTGGGACACGGTGGAACTGGCCGCGCTCGCTGACAAGGGCGCTGCCGCATTTGGTGGCGATCCAGCGGAGCTCGTCGAAGCTGCCGGGCGTCTTGCCAGCTTGCCGGTGGTATCAGCTGCGGCGTCCTATGATGGTTCGCTGCGCTCGCTGGTCGCGCTGAAACGGATGACCTCGGAGCTGGTTGGCCGTTTTGTCACGGCTTCCGTCGCGGGTACGCGTGCTGCCTCCGGGTCGACGCTTCCGCTCGGGCGTTACGACGCGGACCTCGCCGTGCCCAGCTCGATTCTGGCGGAGGTCACCATGCTGAAGACCATCGCCGTGTTGTATGTGATGGATCTTCCGCGTCATATTCGCCGTCAGGAGCGTGAGCGCGATCGTCTTTTCCGGGTGGCCGAGTATCTGCAGGAGGGCGCTCCGGGAACGCTTGTTCCGATGTTCCAGTGGCTCTATTCCCGGGCGGAGAGTGACCAAGCGCGGCTGCGGGTTATCGTTGATCAGCTAGCGTCGATGACGGAGTCGCGTGTAGAGCGGCTTGATCGCCAGATTGCCGGTGTGGCCGCGGCGTGGGGGTAGTTGTCTAGTCCTCCGCGTCTGGAATTTCGCAGAAGCTCTCGTAGTGGTCGTCGGTGTAGTACCAGACATCCGGGTCATTTTCGGAACCGCCGCCGACAACAATGCGACGTGCACCGCGGCTGGAATTGCCCGGGGTGGTCACGGTGTATTCGCGGTAGTAGTCACCGCGCTCCTTCGGCAGGCGTCCCTCGTAGTTGCCGAAGTGCTTGCCGTCGTGCTGCGAATAGATGTGGTCCTGGTCGGTCAGGATGCGGTCGATAACATCGTCGGCCTCCTGCGGCAGAGTATCTACTGCGCAGGTGGCACCCTTGGCACCAGCCTTGTTGCTGCCCGAATTAGTGCCAGGCTTCGGACTCGATTTCGAGCTGGGCGCAGCGGAAGTCTGCGATTCGGAATTCTGCGACCCCTGTGAGTCCTCGGATGCCTCAGAGTTTTGATCTCCGCCATCGAGCCCGAGATAGCTACCAGCTAACACCAGGGCGGCAGCGCCTACGCCGCTCGCAATCTTCTTCCACTCAGCCATGGCTAGTATCTTTCCATATCTGTTGCTACCGGCACGTTTTTGGGTTGGGCGCGGGCGGCTCGTCGTTAAGCGAAACCTTTACGGCGGAGTCAATTGGACGGGTTGGGTAAGGTTATTTTCATGGCTAGGGGAAGAATTCCGGACTCCGATATCGCGGCGATCCGCGAGCGGACTCCGATTGAGGAGATCGTTGCGGAATACGTGAACCTCAAACCGGCTGGCGCGGATTCTTTGAAAGGGCTTTCGCCTTTTAAAGACGAGCGCACGCCGTCGTTCCACGTACGCCCCAATCATGGCTACTACCACTGCTTTTCCACTGGCAAGGGCGGTGATGTATTCAGCTTCCTCATGGAGATGGAACACCTGTCTTTCCCGGAGGCTGTCGAAGCCTGTGCGGAGAAAATTGGCTTCCACATTAACTATGAGGGCGGTGGCACGGGTCGTCGCGAGGAACCGGGAACCCGCCAGCGTCTCATCGCCGCAAACCGCGAGGCACAGAAGTTCTACCGCGAACAGTTCACCACGCCCGCAGCAGCGCCTGCGCGCGAGTTTCTGGAAAACCGTGGCTTCACTGCCGAGCACGCGGCACAGTTTGGCTGTGGCTACTCGCCGGCCGGCTGGGACACTCTAACCAAGCACCTGCAGCGCCTGGGCTTTAGTTTCGAGGAGCTGGATAAGGCGGGTCTTTCCAAGATGGGGCGCATGGGGCCGATTGATCGTTTCCACCGTCGTCTCATGTGGCCGATTCGCAATATGTCGGGCGATGTCATCGGCTTTGGTGCCCGCAAGCTTTTCGACGATGACAACCTGGGCAAGTACATGAACACGCCCGAGACCATGCTGTACAAGAAGTCCAAGGTGCTCTTCGGCCTGGATCTGGCCAAGAAGGACATTGCTGCTGGCCACCAGGCCGTGATCGTTGAGGGCTACACCGACGTCATGGCCATGCACGCCTCAGGTGTGACCACGGCCGTCGCGTCCTGTGGTACCGCTTTTGGCGAGGAACACCTCCAGCTGCTGCGCCGTCTCATGCTCGACGATAACTTCTTCCGCGGCGAACTCATCTACACCTTCGACGGCGACGAGGCAGGGCAGAAGGCCGCCATGCGCGCCTTCGAGGGCGAGCAGAACTTCACCGGCCAGTCCTACGTCGCGGTCGCGCCGGACGGCATGGATCCGTGCGATCTGCGCCAGAAGAAGGGCGAGGCCGCAGTGCGCGACCTCGTCGCTTCACGACGACCATTGATCGAATTCGTCCTCCGCACACTTCTGGCCGACTACGACCTGACCACCGCTAATGGCAGGGTCTCCGGGCTGCGCCGCGTGGTGCCTGTCCTGGCCCAGCTCAAGGACGCGGCGCTGCGCGATGAGTATGCCCGCGAAGTTGCCGGCTGGATCGGCTGGAATGATGAGGCCGAGCTGGTACAGCGCGTCCGCGAGGAGGCCAGTCGGCCACAGAGCGAAAAACGCACTCCCTACCAGCGTCGCCAAGAAGAGGCCCGTGCCCGCGAAGAGGCGGAGGAAGCGCGGCGCCGGCGCAACCCGGCACTGCCGTATCCAAATCCGCGGGACCCTGTGCTCTATGCGCAACGTGAGGCCCTTAAGCTGGCAATTCAAGAGCCCGCCACCACCGGCCCGGTATTCGATGCGCTCGCACCCGAGACCTTTGGGCATCCGACCTACCGAGCGGTATTCGACGCCATCATGGCTGCAGGTGGTGCCTGCGGGGAAGCGGCCACACAGCCACATAGTTGGGCGACCGCAATTATGGATCAGGCGCGGGAGGACGTCGTCAAGCATCTCGTGACTGAGCTGGGAGTGGAGCAAATCGCTGTCGATGCGGAGACGCTGCGCCCGTATGCGCAGGCGATTCTGGCGCGACTGCAGGAAGTGTGGGTCGGTGACCAGATTGCACAGCTGAAAGCGATGCTCTCGCGAATGCGCCCCTCAGACGACGAAACCGCCTACAACTCGCTGTTCGCGGACCTGCTCGCGATGGAACAGTACCGCCGCGAACTGCAAGCAGAGGCGGTCAAGGTTGTATTTGAGTAGCTAGTGGTTAGCAGTCTCTAGGCGCCAGCTACCCGTCAGCAGCTAGCGACTAGTAGCCGCGGCGAATCCACTCTTCCAAGTGTGGAGCCTCGCGACCAATCGTCGTGTGATCGCCATGACCCGTGCGGACAGTCGTTTCCGCAGGCAGAGTCAGCAGGTTGTCGCGGATGGAGTTAATAATCGTGTCGAAATCCGAGTAGGATCGACCGGTCGCTCCAGGACCGCCGGAAAACAGCGTGTCACCCGAGAACAGCTCCGCGGCCTCCGGCACGTACAGGCAGCACGAGCCAGGGGAGTGGCCCGGAGTGTTAATAATGACAACCTCCGTGCCCGCAATCTCCAGGCGCTGACCGTGTGCGAGGTCCTCGTGCGCCAGGTTCGGCCAGGACTGCTCCCACAGCATCTGGTCGCCCGGGTGGACCAGCAGGGGAGCGTCGAGCTTTTCCTGCAGCTCAGGGGCCACAGTGATGTGGTCGTTGTGTGCGTGGGTGCATACGATGGCCTTTACCTTGCGGCCATCCACTGCATCAATAATCGGCTGCGCCTCATGCGCCGCATCGATGACAATGACCTCACGGTCATCGCCGAGCACCCATACGTTGTTGTCTACGTCCCACGTGCCACCGTCGAGCGAGAACGTGCCCGACGTGAGAACGTGGTCGACCCTCAAATCCTTGTTCACAGCGTCACCACCGATCGCAGTACCTTACCGGCCTTCATAGTGTCGAAGGCCTCATCAACATCCTCAATGCCAATGCGCTCCGTTACGAAGCCCTCCAACGGCAGGCGGTTTTGCAACGACAGATCTACCAGCATCGGGAAGTCCCGCTCCGGCAGGCAGTCGCCGTACCAGGACGACTTCAGCGCACCACCGCGGCTAAACACATCCGCCAGCGGGATGTCCAGCTCCATCGTCGGCGCCGGAACGCCGACCAGCACAACACGTCCAGCCAGGTCACGGGCGTAGAACGCCTGCTTGTAGGTTTCCGGACGGCCGACCGCATCAATCACGACGTCAGCACCGAAACCGTCGGTCAGCTCACGCACTCGCTTAACGACGGGATCCTCTTCCCCGGTGCCCTTATCGCTCTTAGCCAGCTCCGCAGAGTTAATGGTCTCGGTCGCGCCGAATTCGCGGGCGGTGTCGAGCTTCTCGTCCGAGATATCGATGGCAATAATCGTGCTAGCGCCAGCGAGCTTGGCACCGGCGATAGCGGCGGTACCGACGCCACCGCAGCCGATGACGGCTACTGATTCACCGCGCTTAACCTCGCCGGTGTTGATGGCTGCACCGATGCCAGCCATGACACCGCAGCCCAGTAGACCCGCAACGGCCGGGTCGGCTGCCGAATTGACCTTGGTGCACTGGCCCTCGTGGACGAGGGTGGCATCCGCAAAAGCGCCGATTCCAAGTGCTGGGGTGAGGACGGTGCCGTCGGCAAGCGTCATGGGCTTGGAGGCGTTGAAAGTGCTAAAGCAGTACTGTGGCTCACCACGCTTACAGGCGCGGCACTCGCCACAGACAGCGCGCCAATTGAGGACGACGAAATCGCCAACGGCAACATGCGTGACCTCTTCGCCAATCTCGGAGACCACGCCTGCGGCCTCGTGGCCGAGGAAGAACGGGTACTCGTCGGTGATATCGCCGTCGCGGTAAGCCAGGTCTGTATGGCAGACGCCGCAGGCCTGGATGTCGACAATGACATCGTTCGGGCCCGGGGGCGGGATGTGGATATCAGTAAGTTCTACAGGTGCGCCTTTTTCGCGTGCGATAACGCCGCGAACAACGCGTGCGGTTTGCTCGGTGTTTTCGGTTCCGTTGGCTTGTTCAGACATAAGCCCCATCGTATGAACGCGGTATGAAAAGTGCATGATGGAAAGCGTTTTCAGTACTGCTGGGGGCTTCGTTGGGCTGTGTGAGATTGCGTGGATTGCACGGATTGCACGGATTGCACGGATTGTGTGGATTGCACGGATTGTGTGGTTTCAAGAACTCACAACAATGTCATGGCCGATGGGTATGAGATGCCTAAATTAATCTTTGACCTGGCGATTTGTGAGTTTCAAGGGGTCTGGGTAAAGTATCTATCCGTCGCAAGGAACGGCGTGGCCGAAATATGGTTTAGCTGGTTCTTGGCGGTGAGTATTCCTCCATAGCTCAATGGCAGAGCATTCGACTGTTAATCGAAGGGTTGCTGGTTCGAGTCCAGCTGGAGGAGCAATTAGGCCAGGTCAGAGAGCTTTTCTCTGGCCTGGTTTTTTATTCGCAGTGTTAATCCACTAAAACAATCATTAAATATTCGGGCCAAAGGACAAAATTCGTGTCTTTCCCGGGTTAAGTGACAAAAAGTGTGTCCGCTCGGTGTGTCGCCGGGTGGGGGTTAAGTAGCAAAAAGTGTGTCTGGTCGGCGTTTCGCCGGTGGGCGCCTTTTTCCGTTTAGCCCCAATGCGAGTTACTGACCACGTTTATGACCGGTGGCGTTGGGCCGATCCGAGTTACTGACTGTGTTTATGTCAAAAATGGCCCGGAAAATTGCCTGAAAGTGTCATAAGCTCGCACAGTTTCACATTTGCAGCCCGTAAATTTTCGGGTTGTCAGTTTTGCTACTTAGCCCACTCTATTCTCGGAGGGTTTTGCGCCTGTGAGCGTAACTCGATTCTCCGTTGGAGGGGAGAGAGACTCAGTCACGCTGCAGGTCTCCTCACGTAACCTGGGACGCATGAGGCTCGACAATATAACCCGCCCCTTGCTGGCGTCCTTTTTCGCCGCGGTCGCGTGGAGTGTTTTGGGTGGGCTAATCTTGCCGGAGCCCAATCTCGCCTACGACGAAGGAATTGCGTCGTGGATCGTGTCCATGCTGGTCTCAGTAGTGCTGGTCGGAGCAATAGCTGTTTTTGCCGGTGATGGTTTGTCGGCCCGGGGGATGACCAGCGCGCGGAGCATTGTCGCAGCAGCTACCGGCGCAGGAATTGCTGCGCTTGGCGATTTGGCATTCCTATTTCTCACCACGCCGCCCGACGGGCAGGACGGCCTAGCCGTCGCCTATGTCGTGTTCTTTTACATCCCGCTACTATTTATCGGCGGATGGGCCGCCAGTGCCGCGATTAAACGGGTGTGTAGGTGGCGCCGGAAAGTGAAGAAAGAAAGAGAGACCTAGCTGGCGGCCGTGAGCTAGGCCTCTAAATTTGGAGTCGCCAGCGCCTGGTGCGTCCGGTTAAGGCCGACCATTGCAACCTGCCAGGCGCGGAGGGCGTTTTTGGGGCGGGGCGGAGGCAATTGTCGACACCTTCATCGGACGCGAATCGGAATCGAAAGATTGCCCAGCCCCGAGGGGCGGATTCTTAGAACAGGCCAGTCGGGTTCTCGTCGTAAGAGACGAGCATGCACTTGGTCTCCTGGTAGTGCTCGAGCATCATCAAGTGATTCTCGCGGCCGATACCGGACTGCTTGTAACCGCCGAAGGCTGCGTGAGCAGGGTAGCTGTGGTAGTTATTCACCCACACGCGGCCAGCCTGGATGCCGCGGGCAGCGCGGTAGGCGTTATTCTGGTTGCGGCTCCACACGCCGGCGCCAAGACCGTAGATAGTGTCGTTGGCAATCTCGAGAGCCTCATCCAGAGTCTTGAAGGTTGTCACGGCCAGGACCGGGCCGAAAATCTCCTCGCGGAAGAAACGCATCGAGTTGTTGCCCCTAAAGATTGTCGGCTCGACGTAGTAGCCTCCCTCCAGCCCTTCGAGCTTGGCGACGTTGCCGCCGGTGAGAACCTCCGCGCCCTCCTTCGGCCCGGACTCCAAGTAGCCGGAGATTTTGTCCAGCTGCTCCTGGGAGGCCTGGGCGCCCATCTGTACCGACGTATCCAGCGGGTTGCCGGTCTTAATCTGCTTAACACGCTCGACCGCGAGCTTTAGGAACTCATCAGCGATGTCTTCGTGGACCAGGGCTCGCGACGGGCAGGTGCAGACCTCGCCCTGGTTCAGCGCGAACATGGCCAGGCCCTCGATGCACTTCTCGCGGAACGCATCGTCGGCGTCCATGACGTCGGGGAAGAAGATGGACGGGGACTTGCCGCCGAGCTCCAGCGTGATCGGAATAATCTTGTCGGACACTGCCTTGTTGATTAGCTGGCCCACGGCAGTCGATCCGGTGAACGCAATTTTGGAGATCCGGTCGCTTGCGGTCAGCGCAGCACCGGCCTCGGTGCCGAGGCCGTTGACGATGTTGAGGACGCCGTCCGGAAGCAAATCGGCGATAATCTCGGTGAGCATGAGAATCGACGCGGGGGTCTGCTCTGCTGGCTTGAGCACGATGCAGTTGCCGGCGGCGAGGGCCGGGGCGATCTTCCATGCGGCCATCAGGAGGGGGAAGTTCCACGGGATAATCTGGCCGACGACGCCGAGTGGCTCGTGGAAGTGGTAGGCGACCGTGTTGTCGTCAATCGGCGAGATGCGCCCCTCCTGCGTGCGGGTGGCCCCGGCGAAGTAGCGGAAGTGGTCGATTGCGAGCGGGATGTCAGCGGCGAGGGTCTCGCGGATGGCCTTGCCGTTCTCCCAGGTCTCGGCGACAGCAATCTTCTCAAGGTTTTCCTCTATACGATCAGCGATGCGGTGGAGGATCAGTGCCCGCTCGGCCGCAGGAACCGAGGCCCAGGAGTCCTTCGCTTTGTGTGCGGCGTCGAGGGCGAGCTCAATGTCTTTCTCGTTAGACCGCGGAACCCGGCAGAAAACCTCGCCCGTAACCGGGGTGGAGTTGTCCATGTATTGCCCGTCTACTGGAGGTGTCCACTTACCGCCGATGAAATTCTCGTACTGCTCCTTGTACGTGAAGATTGCATCGGGGGTGCCGGGGTTGGCGTAAACAGTCATGTAGACACGTCCTTTCGATGAGAAAACAACAAACGTATGAGTCAACTTTAAATTGTGACTCGTGCCACAATCAACACTTATTTTTTCATCGCCTTTGCGGGAGAAGCGATTGCTGCCGACCCTAAATCTGCCCCGACGTCGCCGTGAGGAACTCCAAAATTGCTCGAACGCGGCGGTTTTCCTCGCCGGGCTCCAGATGCAGCTTCATAAAGATGTTGGACACGTGTTTCGCCACTGCCGCCCCGGAAAGCACGAGGTCATCGGCAATCTGCTTATTGGACTTGCCTCGTGCCATCAGCTCGAGCACTTCGCGTTCGCGCGCCGTTAAACTGGCTAGCCCCGATTTGCCGGACTGCATCAATGCCGTCGCCACATCAGGGTCAATCACCACGCCACCACCTGCGACGACCTCGAGCGAACCCAAGAAGTCCAGCACCTGGCCAACGCGGTCTTTGAGCAGATACCCGGTCCCGCCACTCGAGCTGCTGCCACTCGAGCCGACCCCAGTACCAACTCCAGCACTACCTCCAGCACCTCCCGGTGAGAACAACTCACGCGCATACGCCGGCGCCACATACTGCGACAACACCATCACATTCAGCTGCGGATAACGCTCGCGCAGTTCCACCGCGGCCCGCAGGCCGTCGTCACTCATCTTCGGTGGCATGCGCACATCGGTAATCACCAGATCTGGCAGCTCTCCCGTGTCATCAAACCGGTCATCGATGTCCGCCACCAGGCCGTGGGCAGTGTCGACCATCGCAATCACTTCATGTCCGCGCTTTTCGACGAGCCCCGCGACTCCTTCCCGCAGGAGTGCCGAGTCATCCGCAATGACAATTTTCATTATTTCGCCGCACCTTTCTTCTCCACGCTTTCCATATCCATGCCTTCTATTTCTCCAATGCCCGATTCCCAGCGGTTCAACATCAAGGGAATTCTGGCTATTACCTGCGTTGGCCCGCCTTCGGGAGAGTGCATGGTCATCGCACCGTCAAAAGTGACCAGGCGCTCTTTCATGCCCCGCAATCCGCGCCCCAATTTTGCCCCACCTGGGCCTTGGTCCGTAATTGAAATATTCAGTGTTTGATCTGAGGTGAGCAGCACAGAAACAGGGGCATTCGGTGCATATTTTGCTGCATTTGTCAGCACTTCTGCACAGAAAAAATATGCCGCGGCAAGCACACTTTCCTCCAATTCCGGCAGGGAATAGGGCGTGTGCACAACAACGTGAGGGCCATACCCTTCAGCAATTTCCTCAACAGCCGCTTGCAGACCGCGATCGCGCAACACCTGCGGGTGAATTCCGTGGACTGTTCGCCGCAAGGCCCGCAGGCCATCCTCCAAATGGCCGCGCGTTTCCGACAGGAGCTGCATTAGTTCCTCATTGCCAGTATTGGAGGCCTCTAATTCCGCAAGTCCTAATTTCATTGAAGCCGCAACAATGTATTGCTGAGCTCCGTCGTGGAGGTCATTTTCAATGCGGCGACGTTCAATCTCAAAGGCTTCGGCAATTGTTCGTCGTGAAGCGGTAAGTTCGGCGATGCGGGCGGCGGCGGATTCCTCGTAGCTGCGTTTATGCGCTTTTTCGCGGCGGTTCGCGCCGATATATTTGCGGAAATAATCCTTCAGCTCCATAGTTTCCCATGGTACGAAAGCTCTGTGTGCGGAGGAATTAATTTCCGGCATGGTAGACCTAGCACTACCGCAAAAGGAAAGTGGGCACGGTGTTGAAATCGCCTCCGTGCGAGTGAAATGAGTGTCATGACAGAGAACAACAGCCCAAGAAACGCACGACTTTGTATTCGTGACATCACTAAGTCCTACAATTCCGCTCCCGTTCTCACCGGCATTTCGCTGACCATTGAGCCCGGCGAAACCGTTGCAGTCATGGGACCGTCAGGTTCTGGTAAGTCCACGCTGCTGCACTGCATGTCCGGCGTGTTGCTGCCGGATGACGGCGACGTCATTTTCGGTGATACCAAGATCAATTCGCTTTCCGACGCCGACCGCTCCGCCCTCCGCCTACACGACTTCGGCTTCGTTTTCCAGGATGGCCAGCTCCTGCCCGAGCTGACGGCACGGGAAAACGTTGCTCTGCCAATGATTCTGCAGGGCAAGAAGCGCTCAACGTCACTCGCGCTTGCCGACGATGTCCTCAGCCGTCTGGGCCTAAAAGACCTCACGCGCCGTCGCCCAGGACAAATGTCCGGCGGTCAAGCGCAACGTGTGGCAATTGCCCGCGCGATGGCGGGTGAGCCAGGTGTCATCTTTGCTGATGAGCCGACTGGCGCGTTGGACCAGTCCACAGGTCATGAGGTCATGCAGCAACTGATTGCGTTGGTGGAGCAGACCGGCACGACGTTGGTGATGGTTACTCACGATGTGAAGGTGGCCGACTGGTGTCGTCGACGTGTGGAGATCCGCGATGGCCTGATTCACGACGACCGCCTGCTGGCAGGAGCGGAGGTTACAAAGTGAGCACCGTAACTGAAGCACCAAAACCCCAGAGAATCCCTACCGGCGCACTAGCGGACCTGAGCACGCGGCTGCAGCGCGCCGGGCGTGAATCCCATTCGGGAAACGGCTGGCTATCCGCATTGTCCGTGGTGGCGATGACCGTGAGTACCTGGTTGGCGTTGGTCGTCGTCGGTGGCACGACCATGTTTTACCGCCGTTGGCAGGCTGAGCCAAAGCTGCCGCCGAACCCAACGCCCGAGGATTACATGAATCAAGGTCAGGGCGAGATGTACCTGCAGCTGGCACTGGTGGCCTGCGTTTTTGTGATTCCGGCAATGGTTTCGCTGGTGGCACAGTCGGCGGTGCTTGGCGCTGCAGGGCGGGAGCAGCGATTGGCAACTCTGCGCTTGATTGGTCTGTCTAACGGGGCAGTTACACGCATGGTTATTATCGAAACCCTCGTATTGGCAGCTGTTGGGCTTGTGGTGGGCACGTTCTTGTCGGTTGCCACCGCGCCATTCTGGGCGATGATCAAGTTCGATAATGACTACCTGGATACCTGGGACATGTTGCTGCCTTGGTGGGGCTACCCGCTGGTCTGGGTTGCCGTGGTGCTTCTCGCGCTCTTTGCTGCTGTGGTTGGTTTGCGAAGGGTGATGATTTCGCCACTTGGCGTTAGCCGTAAAGAAGTGCCCAAGTCGATGAAGGCATGGCGCATGATTGTGGCCGTTGTTATCGGTGCGGTTGTCCTGTACGTGGTTGCCAACTCCAATGTCGCGGGTGGGACCGTTACGGCCACGCTTGGTGTCGCAGCGATGATGTACCTGATGGTTTGGGCAATTGGCCTAGTGGCGCCTTTCTTTATCCAGCTTGTTGCCCGCATCTCCAGCTTCTTCGGTACTTCAAGTGATTTTGTGGCGACGCGACGAGTAGCGACTAACGCTAAGGAATCGTGGCGTCGAGTAAGTTCCATGGCCTTCCTGTCCCTGCTGCTTGGCTACACAATGATGGTGCCTGGCG
Organism: Corynebacterium sp. HMSC074C03; assembly: GCF_001838285.1. NCBI lineage: Bacteria > Bacillati > Actinomycetota > Actinomycetes > Mycobacteriales > Corynebacteriaceae > Corynebacterium > Corynebacterium sp. HMSC074C03. Next base: position 17,373 of record NZ_KV836218.1, read on the forward strand.
AAGACAAGATTGAAGAAGTTGCGGATGTTACATTCGCGCACGATATTGCAACCGGTGTGACTATCACCTTCGTAATCGGCTTCATTCTGCTACTAGTATCGACGGTGCTGACGCAGGCCTCAGCCGTCTATGAAGAGGCCTCGCTGACAAAGGCATTGGACTTCATCGGTACGCCAATCACCTTCCATCGCACGGTCACTTTCAAGCAGACATTCTTCCCCATGCTTGCGACCAGCATCTTCGGCTTTGCCATGGGGGCACTGTTGGGAGCCGTCATGTTCGGTTCGGGCGCGTATGAAGTTACCTTTAGCCAACGCTCACTTGTTGTTGCGCTGGCGTACCTGTTGGGAGTTCTAGCAGTTGGTGCTGTGACCTTGGCTGTCGATCCACTGCGCCGAAAGCTGCTGGGGCGCCAGATTCGCCACAACGACTAGTCGACATTGCAACGACTGGTTGCCCTTAAAAGGGCAGTGGAGTGGCCGTGCAGTGGTGCTCGGCCAGTTCCTTAGGGTTCAACTTGAGGATTAGAGCCTGTAACCAACTGTGGTTCATCTGATAACCAAGCATTCATCTCACAACCACGTAATTTCTACCTCTGACTTTTAGCCTGAGGGCATGCGTACCTACGTGCTTGATACCTCGGTCCTGTTGTCCGATCCCCACGCCACCAAGAAGTTCGACGAGCACCAAGTTGTGCTTCCGCTGGTCGTGGTGAGTGAGTTGGAGGCCAAGCGCCACCACCCAGAGCTGGGGTGGTTCGCCCGAGAAGCGCTCCGTTTCCTCGAAGAGCTGCGTTACCGCTACGGCCACCTGGACCGGCCTGTGCCCGCCAATGATCTTGGCGGGTTTATGCATATTGAGCTCAATCACTCCGATCCTTCCATCCTCCCCGCTGGCTTCCGCACCGCCGAAAACGATCACCGTATTCTCGCTTGCGCCCTTAACCTTCAGCACGATGGCCATGATGTCGTGCTGGTCACCAAGGACATTCCGCTTCGCGTTAAGGCTGGTGCGGTGGGATTGCCTGCCGACGATTACCGCGCCCAGGACGTTGTACTGACTGGGTACTCGGGAATGGTGGAAGTGGATGTCGACCCGGAGGAAATTGATCGTCTCTTCGCCAATGGCTTTCTGGAGCTCGAGCAGGTTCAGGAGCAGCCGCTACACTGCGGCGTGCAGCTCAGCGCCGGTAGCCAGTCTGCGCTGGCACGGGTGAGCGCCCCGGGCGTCGTCAAGCTGGTGCGGGGTGATACCGAGGCGTTTGGGCTGAAGGGGCGGTCGGCGGAGCAGCGCGTTGCGCTCGACCTGCTGTTGGATGACTCGGTGGGGATTGTGTCCCTCGGCGGCCGAGCCGGCACAGGTAAGTCGGCGCTTGCGCTGTGCGCGGGTCTGGAGTCGGTGCTGGAGCGCGGACTGCATCGCCGAATCGTGGTGTTTCGTCCGCTCTACGCGGTCGGTGGCCAGAACCTTGGTTACCTGCCCGGTAGTGAGGACGAAAAGATGAACCCGTGGGCGCAGGCTGTCTACGACACGCTGGAGGGGCTGGTCTCGGAGAACGTCATGGATGAGATTGCCTCGCGCGACATGCTAGAGGTACTGCCGTTGACTCACATTCGCGGTCGTAGCCTGCATGACAGCTTCGTGATTGTCGATGAGGCACAGTCGCTGGAGCGCAACGTACTGCTGACGGTGCTGTCGCGTCTTGGTAGCAATTCCCGGGTCATCCTTACGCACGATGTGGCGCAGCGTGACAACCTGCGCGTCGGCCGCCATGACGGTGTACAGGCGGTGATTGAAAAACTCAAGGGTAATGAGCTTTTTGCACACATCACGCTGAAGCGCTCGGAGCGCTCGAAGATTGCCGAGCTGGTCACCAGCATGCTGGATTAGCGGTGACGGTCGCGTTAAGCATCGCCCCTAGTAAGAAGGTAAGTCGTCGCCGCGTAGATAGGCTTCGCCGCTTAGAGAGCGCTAGTAAACGCGGATAGCGGGGAAGTCCTCGGCTTCGACCATCTCCAGCAGCTTCTCGCGGCGGACAAACGCGGAGCATGCGCCGACCGCCTGTACGGCTGCTGCACCTGCTGCGGTGGCCAGAGGGATGGCGTCGTAAAGCGAGGTACCCTTAGCCAGTTCCGCGGTGAGCGTGCCGACGAATGCGTCGCCGGAGCCAGTGCCGTCGACAATCTTCTCCTCTGGCAGCTTGAGCGCGGGGTGCTCGTAGATTGTCGGCTCGTCATCGAGACCGTCGGAGTGCTGTGCGAAGAGACAGCCGTGGTCGCCGCGGAGCATGATGACGCTGGGGCAGTACTGCAGTAGTGCCTCGAGCTGTGCGCGGTAGTCGGTAGCGCGGATGCCCTCAGCGATGTCCAGGCGACGGATTGTTTCCCAGGCACCCTTCATGTTGACAATCAGTGGATCTGCATGGTCAATCAGCGCAGGTGTAACGGTTACGACCGGATTGAGGTTCAGTACCAGTCGCGCGCTGTACATGGATGCGACGGACGCGATGGCCTCAGTTGCTTCTGGGAGGAGCTCGCCCTGTGCGAGCACGACATCCGCTGATGCGAACTTGTCGACGAAATCGGTGGGATCGGTCAGCGCATCGGCACCGCGCTGGACAAAAATGACCGGCCGACCCTTGCGGTTTGTTGCTACGAAAGCGCTGCCGGTCGGCAAATCCCAGGAAGTCTTGATGGAATGGACGTCTACGCCGTGTGCGTTGAGTTCCTCGACTACGACATCCGCAGCGCGATCCTCACCAACCGTACCGGCCATGACAGCACGGACACCGTCGTAAGCGATGGCGACGGCCTGGTTGGCGCCCTTACCACCCAGCGAATTGGTGCCGTCATCAACGATGAGCGTGCCACCTTCGGCGGGGACGCTATCGACCTGGACCAGGGTATCTAGGTGGATCGATCCGCATACAACGACGGTTGGATTCTCATTCAGGTCAGGATTCGGCTGCATAAAAATATAGGATAGTCGCGAATTGAAATCCGCGTTGGCCGCACGGTTCTACGCCCGTCAGAGCTCGTAAATCGATGCCCTACAATCGATGGCTATGGCAAAACTGTACTTCCGCTACGGAACCATGAACAGCGGAAAATCCATCGAGGTTCTTCGCGTCGCCCACAACTACCGCGAGCGCGATATGCGACCGTTGATCGCCAAGCCGGCCGTCGACACCTTGGCTGACGGCGACGTGCACTCCCGCATCGGGATCGCGGAACGCGCGCACCTCATCCACGACGGCGATGACCTCTCCTCGCTTGCCGACGGCTACGATTGCCTGATCATCGATGAAGCACAGTTTCTCACTCCTGACCAGGTTGACCAGTTGCTGGGCATTACCCTTCGCGGTACTCCGGTGCTCTGCTATGGCCTGCGTACCGACTTTCGTACCCACGCCTTTCCCGGCTCGCAGCGCCTGCTCGAAGTCGCTCACACCATTGAGGAAATTAAGACAATTTGTACCTGTGGGCAGAAGGCCATCTTTACTGCGCGGTTGAACCCGGACGGCAGCATTATTCTCGACGGTGAGACCGTGGAGATTGAGGCGCTCGAAGCGCCGAAGTACATCTCCCTGTGCGCCAGCTGTTACAACCGGATGTCGGGTAAATGGGCGTGAGCGGGGACGTGTGGGGCAGTTCCGGGACTAGAGTGCGACAAGAAAACGCACGACGAAAAATAGGGAACAAAAAGGGAACAGCCCTGGCAGTTGAACTGTGGAAGTTCGCCCACCAGGGCATTTAGTGCCCCCAGTAGTGTCTGTTTCGGTGACATCGTTTCTCCATGCTGAAACCATGGAGAAACCAGCTCCGAAAACCATCATCGAAACCATGCTCGCCACCGGGATGACCCAAACCGAAGCAGTTCAACACTTCGGCGTGACAACGCGTTGGGTCCGAACATTACAAAAGCGCTGCACCGAACGCGGCCTGGAGCACTGACCCCTAAATCAAAATGCCCTCATGCAAATCCACGCGCTACCGCCCCTGACGTAGTCGACCGCATCCTCCAACTATGTAAAGAACTGACAAACCGCGGCACCGGCTCGAGAGCTCACACCATCAGCTGGTACCTAGAACAAGAAGACACAACCCCACTGCCAGCAACAGCAACAATCCACCGCATCCTCAAAAACAACGGACACATCACACCCCAACCACAAAAATGCTGAGTCAATCCTCAACCGGCTAGCAGTCGGCACGGAGATTATCACACTAGAGGGAGGCAACATGCGCCTGACTCTTAACCACTAACTCCGCCCAAAGGCCGAACGCCTCGGGTGTTACTCCGTACTCACCCGGGTGTTACTCGAACGCACAAAAGGCGACCCGAAATAAACGGTTAACCAGCCTGTTTAGAATCGCTGTCTCGTTTTTGGTGCATTTTTGGTGCACTTTCATTCTGGGGCACCGATTCAAGTTCACCAAGAGTCGAATAAACCATCTCCATCGAATCAGCGACCTCATCAAGGTCCCCATCGAACAAATCTGCGTACTGGTCTAGCGTCATCGCCGCCGACGCATGACCCAATTGGCGCTGCACCACTTTCACATTCGCCCCCGACGACACCAAAAGACCAGCAGCCACATGACGCAACCCATGGACAGTCACATGGGGAAAACTCGAGTCAGCCTCCTGCACACGCTCCAGTGCACAATGAAAAAACGAACCAGTAGACGGCAACTTCAATGGCCCACCGTCAGCACGCTCCCACACCCAATCACCAGAATCACGCCCCTCAATAAGCGGCGCAAGCATATTACACACAAACCGAGGAATAGCCACCTTTCGGTTCTCATGCGTCTTCAATGTTCCAACTTCAACCCTGGACACAACCGTCACCGCAGCACGCTGCAAATGCGCCCGCCGACCGTCCAAATCCAAATCCCCTACCTGCAACCCAGCCAACTCCGACCACCGCAACCCACTGGTCGCCAACAACCAAATAATCTCCGGCCGACTCGACTCCTCCGCCAAAGTCCGCACCTGCTCCATCGTCAAATACACCTTCACCGGCTTAGGCTTCCTCGGCAAACGCACCCCACGCGCAGGATTAGTCTGCAAACACTCATCATCAACCGCCATATCCAAAATTTGCGACAGCACGTTATGAGCGCGCCGGGCGGTTGTTGGAGTCATTTTTGAGGTGTAGATCCATTCTTGGATTTCTGATTTTTTGATGCTGCCGACGGGGCGTGGTCCCCATTTGGGTAGGACGTGGTTGTTGAGGGCGCTACGGATGGAGCGTGCGCCGGAGGGCTTGAGTCTGGTTAAGGTGCTGTCCCATCGTTTGGCGAGCACAGCAATAGTGGTGTTTTGCCGGTTGGGGTCTATCCATGTTCCGTCGCGGCCTGCAGCACCTTCGTCTTCGACCCAGGCTTGGGCTTCTATTTTTGTACGGAATCCACGTTTATGAGCGCGCGCGCCGTCGGGCCGTGTGTAGAAGACTTCCCATCGTCGACCTTTCTTTGTTTTGTACGGCCTGATTGATGCCATGGTGTAGACTCCTCGTGTATCCCATTTCAAACAAGTCGAGCTGTTTATTTGGGGCGTTGCCTAAGCGGGCGCTGTCTAATTGGTGTTGGTCAGCGCCCGCTTTTTCTATCTGTTCGCAGTTGGTAGGACTTCGCCTGGCTTTTTAGGCCTGGCTCCCCGGCGCTCATCGGCTTATTTGCCGGTTTGGGTTCATCCGGTGCAGGGCAAGGGGCGGGTAGTATCTCGGCGGTGGTAGGTATCCCTGCTGTGCGTTCGACTGCGATTCTGACGGGTTCGTTAGGTTTCCAGCCGCGTGAACTGGCGCATGGATAAACCTCCGATGTTTCAAATAGGGGCATATTATCCACCAGCAGGTTATGTTTTTTCCAAGTATGAAACATCTACTGCCGAGATGCTTTATTGCTTCGTGAGTCTCATAGTTCGTCGATGTCGATGCCGTTGTCTTCAGCGAACTGTGGTGTGAATTTATCGCCAAGCTCTTTATCTGTCTTGTTGATCCAGGTTTGGAGGACGACGTCGTCGTAGTCGGCGGATGTGCGGTCGCAGGTTGGTTTCATGACTCCGTTTTGAAGCATGAAGGAATGGTTGAGTGCGTTCGCTCGGTCACCGACGTCTTGAGTAACAGCATCCATACCGTGGATGGTTTCTGACGCGATTAGGTTGGGGTCTGCCTCCACGAAGGTTTGGCAGGAGTATTCTCGGAGGGCTGCTTGGCGCTGCTGTTCGGACTCCCATTCTTCAGAGCTGCAGGCGCTGACGAGAAGTGTGGCTGATAGCGCGCTTGCGAGGGTTTTCTTGTTCATGTGAATCGTCTTTCTAGAGATGGGCTAATACTTGAGGCAGGAGTGTTGGTGGGGGATGCTTCCAGCTTGATGTAGCTCGAACCAGAGCTCGAGCATGTGCGGTGTCACGCCGATATCAGCGGCCATTGCTGATAGCACTCCATCGTTGTTTTCCGCTGCAACGTTCACATCGTCTAGGGTGATGAGGTTCGTTGCAGCCCATTTGTCTGCCCGGCGTTCAGTGAAGGGAGAGGACTCGGTGTCGCCGTAGATTGCGTGGCCGAGTTCATGTGCGATGGCACATCGACGGGTGACTGGGTCGATGCCCCAACGGACGAATATCGTTCGGCTTTCCGCGTGGTAGACGGCATTGAACGTCGCGCCGAGCTTTGGTGTCTCAATGAGGCGGACATTTGCCTGATCGAGCAACATGGAGAGTCGGTCTTCGATAATGCTCATTGGGTCCTCACTAATGCTTAATCCTGCTTTCGGCAGGGTAAGTATTGCGTAAGGTGCGGATTGGGTGCCCTCAAGTGTTCGAAGCTCTGGTTGGAGGAGTATGTCGTTATTCGCTGGGAATGGTGAATACGTCGTGTGATTCGTTCATGATTTCTTTGCGGAGCTGTTCGATTTCTGGTCCTCCGAATGAGGGGTAGGGGTAACCGTATCGGATGCCGAGCCCGCGAATCTCATGATTTACAACTGCAATGAGGTCGAATATTCCGCGGTGTAGGGCGAAGTCGCGGAGTTGCTCTTCAGTGGGGAGCGCGTCCTGCGGAAGGAACCAGTAGGCGACGATCTGTAATTCGTAGCGAATGGCATTGTCTAGTTCGGCTACGAGGCTTCCTACTAAGTGGAAGCAGTCAGGTTCAGTCTTTGGTTTGATAGTGAATTCGATGAAACCGTTGGTGCCAGAGTCTTTTTGGAGTGGGCCGATGAGCTTGACGGACATGCTTCCCAGATCTGTGCGGGTGGCGAGATGGTCCGGGTTGAAAGCTGCGCTTGCGGTCATTCGTGCGTTCGCCTTTTCTTATGCCTCTTGAAGCTCTTGGTTTTGGTTAGATACGGTCCAAAACTCACTACGGGACGAAGACGTCCATTGGTGGCCGTCAGAGCTGGGGGTGAAGCGTCGGGACTGCCGCTCGGGGACATCCCAGGTGGTCATGGTTTCTAAATGTGCGCATGTTACAGCGTCGGCGATTTTTTGCTGAACAGCAGAATTGCCCTCGTAAGCGCCATCGATTTCGAGGGCTTTCCGATGCTCGGAAACCTTCTCTTTAATGGTGGCGTAGGTTGCCTGGTCTCCATCTTTCTTGACCGAACCGGCGTCGAAAACCATGTAGGCGGTATATGCGTCGACAGCTTCCGCATACCGTTTTGCAGTGAGAAAGGTGTGCGTTTTGGAAGCACCGCTGTTGAGATTCTCAAATGAGTAAACGGTAGTTCTGGATACGCCCATCCGTCGAGCTACTTCTGCTATGTCAAGGCCGCGGAGTTTGCGGAATGCGACGAGCTGGCGCACGAGCTCTTTTTCCGATTGGGCGAGGTCGACGCCAAGTCGACGAGAGTTGGGGACACGTAATTTAGCCATGATGACGCCTTCCTTTCATCTGATGGTCTACGGATACGGTGCGCATGGTTGACGGGGTCAACTACATGCAATATGTACACTTAAATGTACAGACAAGGAAGGGGCGTACATTACTCGGGGGTATCTATAGCTCACTCGCAAGGCGGTAAACACGATTGTCAGCCTGAGTGAGGTTCACAATCTTGGTTGCAGCTTCCTTGATGTCGCTATCTTGCATTTTCTGGACTGTCTTCTGCGGCAAGGGATTTCCGCTTTTATCCTTTGTTCGTTTCTCCGTGAAATGTGCGCCGAAGAACATGTAGTCGGGTTCGCCCGGCTTTTTGGTGATGTCGGTGAAGTAGAGACGCCACTCTTCCGGGCTCTCAATTCCTGTTTTTGCTTCGCACATCCAGGGACGTTGAGGTCCAAGCCTCCGTCGCAGTCGTCCTCCGATTGGAGCGCCAATTGATGAATCTGAGGTGCCTGAGACATCGAAGTTTGGATACCCCTCGAGCGCCCAACTCTCTAAATTTGCTGTGAGATAGTCGTACGAATCTGGATATTTGGCTGCGAAATCGCTAAGTAGGTCTACGACCTCCTCGGTTAATTCCCAGCGATCCATAGGGTCTACTAAAGCGCCATTGGCTTCCAGCGCTATATGCACAATCGTGGGGTGCATCCCTGGGCGTTCGGGAGGGAGAGAATTATCAGTAGGTGTCATTAGTTTTTACGTCCACTCCTCATCAAGCGGTTCAGTCGCCTCTTGCGCAGCAATCTGTTCTTGCCCCGCATTGATCCGCTCAATAAGTGCGTCATCGTCAAACGCAGCATCATGCGCCTTGCCGTCGCGGATGGTGTGCAAGTCAACAATGCCTGTGTCGCCTGTAGGGCTCTCGGCATGGTCGTGGAACATACTGAGAATCTCGGCAGCATCCATCCGCCGGCCGACACATTCCTGCTCGATTTGCGCCACAACTTCAAGCGGCAGCTCCTGCAGCGCGCCAAAGCGCTCTTCAATCATCGTGCTAGGCATTGGCCCGCCAGCCCTGTCGGGAAACGGAGCATGTCCCGGCTCTGCATACAGGCTTCGAATCATCACCCAGCGCCCATCGCCACAGAATTCCCACACGCGCGTACCGTCACCGAGCGTTACCGCCAAACGCAGAGCAGAAGACGCCACATCCTCCATCTCGTCCCACAACCCGAACGCATACCGCACCAGCCGACCACGCCGCCCGCTATCCAAAGCATCAACCGCACGTGGCAACTCATCAACCGCCTGATCTAAAACAACCCGCTGCGCATACACCGGCAACGAATCCAAATGACGAATCGACTCACGCAACTCACCCAAATCATCAACATCACTACCCGCGCCGGGCTGGGGTAGTGGTTGCTTAACGACGGGTGGCGTCTCGGGTGGCTGTTGTAACTCCGTCGGCTCGCCGCCGTTTTTAATCGCGTCGAGGCTTCCTGGCGCCCAACGGAGAGCACGCTCGATGGCAATGCGGTTGCTAGCGTGCGGCCAGGTGCTTCCAGATTCCAAATTGTGAATTGTGCGTGGGGAGACATCCGCAACTATGGCTACCTCCTTCTGGCTAAGGCGAAGCTCGTTACGACGGTAAGCAATCTTCTTGCCAACCTGTACCAATTCCTGCGGATTCATAGCACCAGTGTGGCAGGAAACACTATGAAACATCAAACGTGCAAAAAGTGAAAAAACATGCAGTTTAGCTGAAAAACAGGCGTGAAATTACCAAATGAGAAGTTTCATATGACCAGCGCAAACACAAAAGTTGCACAATGTTTCAACTGTTTCCGTTGACAAGTTTCAAAAGGTTGCGATAGTCTGAAGTTGCAACAAGATGAAACGAGGTGAAACACGATGAATGTTCAAAGTGAGCAAGAACGTCGTCGCGTAGGGGCGACCGTGCGAGCCCTCCGAGAAAAAATCGGTGCAACCCAAGATCAATTCGCTAACCGAGTAGGCATGACGCGGCCAACGCTAGCCAATATCGAGGCCGGCCGACGAAATCTTTCGTATAAGCACCTCCCATCTTTCGCAGAAGCACTCGGAGTCCCACCCATCGCCATCATGTGGCCAGAACCCAACCCACAAGAAAAAACAGCCGCCTAGCCAACAACACAAACCGCGCCGGGCAACAACCGTCGACAAGCGAAAAAGGAGATTGCAGTTATGGGCGCAAAAGTAGCGATGCTCAATATCGAGGGCACCGATACAGGAATCAACATCGATGTAGACGGTGCCAGTGAGGGAATCCACATCGAATACGAAATTCTGGCGAAAGTGATGGCAGTAATCGTGCAGGAGGCCCTGGACGCAACGAAGCACGACCAGGGCAACTAACTACTTCTTACCCCTAGACCGAGTCTCGGAAACCGTGGTCTTCGGGTGGCGAGCAGCGGTAGAGGCCTTCACGAAGCGTCCTGTAATAGCGCTGCGGTGAACCTTGCCAGAACTCTTGCCAGCAGATTTAGTCAAGACAATCACCTCCTTTCCAACGCAAAAGCGTTATCGAGGAGGTTACTAAACCAGCGTGACACGACCGCCGGGCACTGGGGAAGGTGCCAGGCAAGAACACCGTCGACAAGCGAAAGGAGGAAATAGAGATGTGCGAGAACAAAAAGGAATGTCCCACCGCGCGAATGCTGCGAGTACCACAGTCGACGCGATGGGACAGTGACCTAGTCGACAGGATGTTCGCCGACCTGCCGTTCAAGCCATGCGATACGTCGCTCCAATCCAGCAATCGTGTGGACGACTTCTTGAAGCGAACGGTCAACGTGACCGAAAAAGACCCCGACGGGGTTGGTTTCACTCTGCTTAACAGATTTATCCCGAACCTTCGCAAGCAGAACAACCAAATCAGCCGAATCACTCAGCCCAGCCTGACGAAGCGCGAACTCTACGTCTTCATTGCTGTAACCGTGTGGGCGGCTATCTGGATTCTCCATCAGAAATCACCTCCCAACCGGGGAAGCGTCCCCTAAGCAGGAAGTTTAACCAACTGAATAACTGCCTAGCGCTGGGGAGGTGCCGGGCAGGGCAACCGTCGACAAGCGGAAGGAGGAAGCAAACATGGCAAATTCGGAAAATGAAACCCCTGATGTTGCAGCACCAGGGGAGTCATCAAAAACTATCGCCGCGGCAACAAAGTGGGCTGCAGTCGCAAAAAATGCCGCTGATTCAGCACATATTTCTGCAGAACGCGCCCACGGCCACAGCAGGAAAGCAATCGATGTAGCTAGGGCTCTTCACCGAAATTTTTCATAAAAACAGCTCTCGCCTCGTCGCGACTAGCTACAGCAGCTTCATATGCACTGACCGCATCCAGATATGAGCGCTCTGCGGATTCGCAGGATCTCACGGTAGCGGCATACGCGTCTCTGACGGCTGGCAATTCAGCTTCAGTCACTTGTGTGAGTAGCTCCTCGATATGAGCTTTCGCGCCTTGCGCTTGGTCAGCAGAGTGACGCGTAGCAAGTACTGAGCTCTTGCATAGGTCAGTGTTTTCGCAGCATTCACGGTATGAGCGCCGCGCTTGCTCTTTAAGAGCTTCGAAATCGTCCATTATTCACCTCCCCATCACAAAAAGGAATATACCGACATGACTACGCAAACAGATGCCCAAATGAAGAGCCCAATCAGCGGAGTGAGGATTTACCGCTACACCACCCGCGATGATCTCCGAGTAGCGATGCACCTACCTCATGGAGCGAACGTAATCGATATCTCTATCGAGGAAGCGCAACGCTTCGCCGAAGACCTAACGCAACTCGTGCGCTAGACGGCTGGCTAACGACTCAATCCGCCCAGCACTGGGGAAGGTGCCGGGCAGCAACCGTCAACAAGCAAAAAGGAGGGAGGACGAGAGTGAACGACCTAGGAAACCTGAGAAAAGACAATGGCTCCGAGCTTGTCCTCGCGACAGCTCAGGCGGCGCTTAATAGTGCCACCGCGCTCGCCACCACCGGGCGTTTTCCACGACATGACAGCAATGACATCAAAGGTGATGGGATTGCGGCCGTTGTACACGACGCTGTCTCCGAACATTGCGACGATGTGGCGCTTCTGGGCTCGCGCCTTGGGAATCAACTGAGGGTAAATGCTCTCAATCTTGAAGAACAGTTGCGCACCGTAGGACACGTTATCAACGTGCCGATAGTGGGCATCAGCGGGGGCTATGGATTTGCCCGCGTGTTGAACCTCAACCAACAGGGTGAAGTCAACAGCATCGTGGGAGCTTTCGCTGGAGATGCAGATAACCCCATCGTTTTCGATCCCGAATCCCCAGTTGTACTCGAAGTCCTCGCTAGAGACTCGGAGCGCTCTTTCACTGACCGAGTTCGCATCCTCAGCCAGCTTGTTTGCCTGTATTGCGATGCGATTCGATTCGGCGGCTTCTTGAAGTGCCCGCTTAGCGATGCTGTTGGACTTCTTCGCCTTGCAATTAGCGACATGCGCGTACACGAGACCAGCGACACCGATGGGTACTCCGAGGATATCGATTCCGACTGACAGCCAATCCATACCAATAAATCTACGGAACCAAATACATAGGTGGCGAAAACTGCCAGTAAAACAGCAGCCGGCAAACGAAAGGAGGAAGCGGCGATGAAGTACATGGATTTAGCCAACGCTAGAGGACAACTGCGTCAACGAATGTTAACCAGACTCCATGACAGTGGCCTAAGCCAGTATCTCGTCATCAACGATGAAGAGTTGCTCGAACAACTCGATGGTCTTACTGAGATACATTTCTGCGTTAGCCATTCGGTCATCGAGGCTCCAAACGCCGTAGCTGCGGGGAATTCGCTGGACCCAGTCAGCTACATCGAATTGGAGACGCCAAGTGATATCTACTCCGTCATTCGAGTTGAGTTCGATGCCGCGGCGGAGTGCGATCCACGCGGCTTCCAACTCCTCATCACCCCGGATGAAAGCCTCGAACCGATTGCATACACCACAACGCGAGGCGTCGATGGCCGGGCTGTTGGAATTGACCTGCAGCTCGATAATGCGCCACACGAGGCAATGCCCACGTCGATGGCGGTCAATTCGAGCGAGATCATGAATCCACCACAGCGCACTACCGCTGAATCCTCCGGTGGCGTGATAGGGCTGCGTGCGTTCAATAGCTCGGCGAATCCTATCGGAAACTCCATAGGTATTGCACGAGACGAAAGCGTCAGCAGATCTGCACAACGGGTAGGAAATCCGGCCGGCATGTGGCGGAGGGTCCAACTTGGTCTCTCGGACAACGATTTCGTACATCAGCCCATCGAGGGCGGCACGAAGTTGGTACAGCCACTCTCCGAAGATGAGGGACAGCTCGGTTGGCACAGGTGCGGTCGCATGGAGGCGAAAGGAACGGATATCGCCGTTGCTTACAACCCGGCGCTCAATCGGGTTCGCCTTCAGATGTTCGGCACCAAGACTCCACAGCTCGTGGCGGTGCGAAGCCGCTCGCTCTACTCGAGCTACGAGGCGCCTGAATTCGTTTTCACTCATGGACAAATCGTAACGGCTGACACTAATCCAACTGCGTCAACAAAACGGATCAGCAAAGGGGAGCACACGTGGAATTAAAAGCAGCAATAGGAAACACGAGAATCGACGCCACCGAAAGCGAAATCACAATCACGAATACGGACAACGACACATCAGTGGCGATTCCTTACCGGGCAGTCGGCACCGTTGTCGAAGTGTTGGAGCTCGCAGATAGGTGTCGCACTCCTTTTACACATCCATATGTAGCCAGAGCGGTCCGTTGGTCGGACTACAGCAAATTGGCGAAATAAGAACAGCCCGAATGGTTACTCAGGGGTTCGATTCTTCTGCCGGGCACTGGCGCGTAGGCGATATGAGAATCGGTCGCCGCAAGCCAGCCACAATGCCGTGGGCCTTTCGCACGGCGGTTTGGCGGGTTAAGTAAAGAAAAGTGTGTCCGCATGCC
>NZ_KV836219.1:0-203 GCF_001838285.1 Corynebacterium sp. HMSC074C03
TTTTTGGGTGGAACGCCTACTGGTTAGATCACTGACATTGATGGTGGTCTGCGCGTGTGTGTGATGATCAGGCGTTTGTGGTGCTTTCCTTTTTTTGTGTTGGTTGGTTGTTGGTGCGCTGTTGGGTGTCTGGGATGACACATGTGTTGTTGTTCCTGTGTGACAGGTTGCTGCATGCTGTAGGCAGGCTGCTGTGTGGTGGT
>NZ_KV836220.1:0-59382 GCF_001838285.1 Corynebacterium sp. HMSC074C03
GGCACTTGACAAAAACATAGGGACACCCCCCCCACTCAATCCGGGCTACTTCTTGGCCACCACTGGCTCAATTGGGTTACCTCGCCAGGAGGTGTGCGCAGGAACATGGTCACCGCGCATCACGAGGGAACCGGGTTCGACGCGGCAGCCGTCGTCAAGCACAGATGCCGGCAGTGCGACCGAGTGCGGTCCGAGCACGGATCCGTGTCCGATGTGGACGGTGTCGAGCGTCATCACGCGGTCGGTGAACAGGTGCGTCTGAACGACACAACCACGGCCGACAGAAGCGCCCCGCTCGATTGTGACAAGGTCGGTCTCGGGCAGCCAGTACGTCTCCAGCCACACACCGTGGCCAACGTTCGCGCCGAGCAGTCGCATTGCGCGTGCGATGCCGCCGGTGGCCATCGCCGGGTTCAGGTACCACGGCGCGGCGACCATTTCGACGAACGTATCCTGCAGCTCATTGAGCCAGACGAACTTGCTCCACAGCGGGTGATCACCCGGCTTGTGCTTGCCGACGCACACCCACTTGGCCACGACCGTGATGAGCAGCCCCAGCACACCAACAATCAGTAGCACGGCAGGGGAGAGCGGCCACGCAACCACCAGGCCGAGCAGGGCAGCGCCAACGCCACCTGCAGTGACCAGCTCCGCGGTGAACATAACAATTCCCTGCAGGCTAAACAGCGTGATCGTCGCCAGCATGAGAGAGACCATCGGTGCCAGGACGCGCAGTGTCTCGACGATGCCGCGGGCGACCTTCAACCCCGTAGTCGGACGGTAGGTCTGAGCCGACTCATCACTGGAGACAGTGCCCACACGGCGCATGCGCTCTGGTGGCGAACCCCACCAGTTGGAACCGGACTTGGTCTTCTTCGGAGTAGAGGACAGCACGGCCACCAGCGAGTTCTTCGCCAGCTTGCGCTCCGGAAGCGTGATGCCGGAGTTGCCCAGGAAGGCGCGCTTGCCGATGCGGGAGTCGCCCACCAGCAGCCAACCGCCGCCGAGCTCGTAGCTGCCGACCATGGTGTCGTCAGCCAAGAAGGACTCGTCCTTCACGTGCAAGAACTTCGGAATACCAATCGCGGTGGAGACCTCGCTGTCGCGACCAATCTGGGCACCCAGCGCACGCAGCCACAGCGGGGTCAGCATGGAAGCGTAGATGAAGAACAGATCGTGACGAGCAGCATCCATCAGGCGAATTGTCGCCCAGGACTGCCAACCCACGCGCGAACGCACCGGGAACACTCCCGGCTTCAGGCCGATGCTGAACAGGCGCACGAGAATCAGCGTCAGCAGGGCATACACCGCAACACCGACGAAGGTGGCGGGAATAGCCCACAGCACGGCGCTGCCCAGCGTTGGCCAGAGATTCGAGGTGGTTAGCTCGGTGGTGCCGTCGATAAGTCCCGTGCCCCAACCGATGACAGCAGCCATCGCGACCGCAGCGGACAGCGGCACCAGCGTCAGCAAGACGGCGGTAAGACCGTAGATAGCCACCCAGTGGCGACGCGCCGGCGGGACTTCCTCCGGGAAGCGGTGCTTGGACCGGCCGACCTTGCGAGCCGGGGAACCCGACCAGCGCGCACCAGCCTTGACCTTCTTTTCACCGGTGACGGTGGAACCCGCCTCGATGTGAGCGTCATTGCCGATACGCGCGCCGGGCAGCAGCGTTGAACGGGCACCGATGCGGGCGTGCTTGCCAATAGTGACCTCGCCGACGTGGACGACATCACCATCGACCCAGTATCCGGACAGGTCTACCTCCGGCTCGATCGAGCAGTAATCATCCAGTTTGACCAGACCCGTCACCGGCGGCAGCGCGTGCAGATTCACGCCCTTACCAATGCGGGCACCCAGCATGCGGGCATACCACAGCACGAACGGAGCGCCCGCCACTGAGTGGGCGCCGGAGCTCTCTGCCAGGCGTTCAGCCGCCCATAGGCGCAGATGCACCGAACCGCCACGCGGGTAGTCGCCCGGGGTGATGTTGCGCGTGAGCAGGCGTGTCGTCGCCGCGTTGATGGGCATAACCCCCAGCGGGGTCAGGAACAACACGGCCAGTACAGCCACCAACCAGCCTGGTAGTGCCAGCGGCCCGCCGATAACCCAGTTGATAATCGCAAGCCACGTTACCCAGCGCATACCACGTGCCCACTGCAGCGGCACCATGAAGCCGACCTGCGCCCAACGGGTCTTGCGGGAGACAGGCGTCGGCTCGGGCACCTTTTCCAGGTGAGCGGTGGGGTCGCTGGCGTCGTCGGCAAGCATGTCGTCGCTGATGAAACCGCGCGCGACCAGTTCCTCGGCGAGATTGCCCAGGCGCGGGTGGTCGTAGAGATCGCGCACGGCGACCTGTGGGGCGCGCTGACGAATGCGCGCGATGACGCTCGCCGCCGCCAGCGACGTGCCGCCCAGGGCAAAGAAGTCCGAGGCCGCGCCGGGCGCAGGTACGGACAGCACGTCCGCCCAGATATCGGACAGCCATTTCTCCACAGGGTTCAGCTTGTCGACGTCGCCCTCACCCGCACGTGCAGGCAGTGGCCACGGCAACGCCGCCTTGTCGACCTTGCCGGAGGTGCGAACCGGCAGCTCATCCATGATGTGCAGGCGTGGCACCATCGCGGCTGGCATGGCATCGCGGAGAGTGTCCATGCACTTGTCGTAGTCCATGGCTGCGGCGTCGCCACCGGCGCCGACGTAGCCGACCAGGATGGAGTCGCCAGCACCGGTCTTCTGCACCACGACAGTCGCCTGAGTAGCGCCGGGGAGGGCAGCCAGGTGCGCCTCGACCTCGCCGAGCTCAATACGGCGCCCGCCGATTTTCACCTGATCGTCGACGCGGCCGGTGAAGTACAGTCCGTCCTCATCCATGATGACGTGGTCGCCGGTGCGGTACGCGCGCTCCCAGCCCAGGGCTGGCAGCGGCGCGTACTTCTCGGCGTCCTTCTCCGGATCCAGGTATCGTGCGAGCCCCACACCGCCAATGACCAGCTCGCCCTTGGTGCCCGGTGGGACGGGGTTGCCCTCCTCGTCGATAACGGTGAGGTCCCAGCCGTCCAGAGGAAAACCAATGGTCACGGGCTTGCCAGGCTTCAGCTCGATGCCGGAGGCCACGACGGTGGCCTCGGTGGGGCCGTAGGTGTTCCACATTTCGCGTTCTGGGGTGGACAGTCGCTCGACCAGCTCTTGCGGGCAGGCCTCGCCGCCGACGATGAGCAGGCGCACGCTGTCGAGTGCCTCGGCGGGCCACAGGCCGGCCAGTGTCGGCACCGTGGAAACAGCGGTGATGTGGCGGGAAATCAGCCATGGGCCCAGGTCCACACCGGAGCGCACCAGCGAACGCGGGGCCGGCACCAGGCAGGCACCATTTCGCCAGGCCAGCCACATTTCCTCACAGGAGGCGTCGAAGGCGACGGACAGGCCGGCGAGAACGCGGTCGTCCGGGCCGAGCGGCCCTTCCGGGTGGTTGGCCAAGAACCAGCGGGCCTCCGCATCGACAAAAGCGGCGGCGCTGCGGTGGGTGACCGCCACGCCCTTGGGCTTACCGGTGGAGCCAGAGGTGAAAATAATCCAGCAGTCATCGTCAGGAGTGGGCTCCTGCGAGATGATCTCGCGTGCGCTCGGCGGCGTCGGTTCCGTCTCTTCCTCGTCGGAGTCGGCGTCGGAGTCCAGCGGGCGGGGGCGATTACGCGCCGTAGAGCCAGCCAAATGTAGGCCTTCAGCATCGAAGTAACCGGCGATACCGGCCTCGCCGAAGACCATTTCGGCACGCTCGTCGGGGTCGTCCGCATCCACCGGAACGTAGGCGGCACCGGCAGCCATGATGGACAAAATTGCCAGGTAGAGCTCGCGGCTTCCCGACGGCATCCGCACACCAATGCGGTCGCCGCGACGGATGCCCTGTTCGTAGAGCCACGTAGCTGTGGAATCAATCTCGTTGATCAATTCCGCATACGTGACGACAACCTCGCCGTCATCGATGGCCTCAGCCTCAGGGAACCTTCGCGCGGTCGCCCGGACAATGTCAATGAGTGTGCGCTCAAGCGGCTGTTCCGTAGTGCGTAGGAACTTCGCTTCAGTGGTTGTCACTTGAGAGCCCCCTTCTTATTCTTCTTGCGCTTTTTCTTCTTCTTCGACTTCTTCCGTTTAGGACGCTGGGCATCGCTTGACGACGTCGCCTGCGTCTTATTCTCCGCCATGCCCTTGGTGTCTGTCTCAGTGGCCGTGGCCCCTGGGGTAGCGGTCTCAGGATTCTTCGCGCCGGCATTGTCAGAAAGCGGAGTACCGGTGTCATTTTCGTGGCTTGCAGCGGAGTCGTCGGCAAGCGATGCAAGCAGTGCGCGTACCTCGGGTGCGCATTCGGCGACGGCGGCGCGCTCGGCTCTGCGGAGTGAGCGTCGCAGAGATGCGCGGGTGGTGTTGCCCGTTTCTGTCAGCGCGATGAGCTGGCGGCGACGATCTTTGGAGTCCCGGGTGCGCTCGACTAGATTTGCCGACTCCAGAGAGTCGATTAGGCGAACCATGTCAGAGCGGTCCATGCCGAGCAGTGCGCTCAGCTCGGTTTGAGCCATGTCGCCGCCATCGGCAATGGCCTCCAGAACCCAATACCCGCGGATGGAAATCGACTCAATCTGAGTGCGGCCAAGGGCCGCGTTGACACTGGTACGGACAGCCGCGTCGAGCTGTGCTAGACACCAGGACGCGGATTTGCGCAGGGCCGCCGGTGCGACGGCGGGTTCGCTTGCGGAGCCGGGCTTGCACTTGGACTTAGTTCTGGCCTTAGCACTGGCCTTGTTTTTGGCTTTCGCCCCCTTGCGAGCCTTCTTCGTCTTGGTGCCGCTCTGTGCGTCGACAGCAGGCACCTTCGCGCCTACGTCGGCTGCCACACCACCGCTGGCGTCGGCGGAGTCCGCCGAGGAAAGTACGGATGAATCAGACATACTTCCCATACTAGACAATCTGGGGAACCATCAATAATGGGACATGGCCAACTAATAATGCCTCTGTTTGCCTGCGGATTGTTAGAAGGTCGGTGCTTTGGGGTGGGTAAATAAATGAAAAACTGCCCTGCAGGTAGGCAGGGCAGTTGTAGTTGATTTAGTTGGCCTTCTCCATCGGGCGGCCGAAGTGCTCCCAGTCGATCATGCCACCGGTGATGACGATGGTGTCGATACCGTTCTTCTCCAACCAGGAAGAAACCTGAGCGGCACGTCCACCGGAGCGGCACATCAGGTAAATGTCGGAATCCAGATCCAGCTCGCCGTAGCGGGACGGAATCTCTTCCATGGGGATGTGAATGGCGCCGGTGGCGTGGCCGTCATCCCACTCCATCTGTGAGCGGACATCAATGATCTGTGCGTCTTCGGGTACTTCAGATACGTTTACGGTTTCCATAGTGCGCACTATACGCAATCTGGCCTTATCGCCGGAAGCGCAAAGGCCGCCGGAGGAAAACTCCGACGGCCGTAGCGCTGAATCACAGGAACTGCGTCAAAGGGGCGAACCCCAGGAAGGGGGTTGGTCAGCGCAATTCTTAACTGTGGCTCTTACTTGTGGCGTTCGATAGCCTCAGCCAGGATGCGCTCAGCCTCAGCCTTGTCGCCCCAGCCCGAACCGGAAACTTCCTTGCCCGGCTCCAGGTCCTTGTAGTGGACGAAGAAGTGCTCAATCTCGTCCTTGGTGAACTGGGAGACATCATCGATGTCCTGGTAGTGGTCGAAGCGGACATCATCCAGGACGCACAGCAGCTTGTCGTCGCCGCCGGCCTCGTCGGTCATCTTGAAAACGCCGAGCGGACGAGCCTTGACAATAACGCCCGGGAAAACCGGCTCCGGCAGAATCACGAGAGCGTCCAACGGATCGCCATCCTCGCCGAGGGTTTCATCGATGAAGCCGTAGTCGGCCGGGTAGGCCATTGGGGTGAACAGGTAGCGGTCGAGGTAGACCTTGCCGGTCTCGTGGTCGACTTCGTACTTGTTGCGCTGACCCTTCGGGATCTCAATAGTGACCTCAACGCTCACGGCGATGACTCCTTATAATCGGTGTACACTTCTCTGACGGCTATCTTATGCGAAACCCGCTCAAAACCGTTTATTTGTGCACCTTAAGTGAGGTTTTGTTTCCAGGAAGAAGGTGTTTGTGACCGTGGGTAGTACCGACTCTGACAGCTCCAAAACCGCCGCTAAGGGCACGCAAAAATCGCCCAGTTCCGTAAAATCCGGCAAGTCCGAGAAGTCGCGTGGACTGAAAATCGGCGGTGCCATCGCCGGTGTTCTCGTTATCGCAGCGGGCAGCGGCGTAGCGGTTGTCGTCAATAACAATCGTCAGGTTGTGGTCGATGCGCCGCCCGCCGTCAGTCATGCTTCTGTTCCCGTGACGGCTGCGCAGTCTTCGCTTGACGACGGCACTCTGGCCCAAAAAGTCAGCGCCATCATGGACGCTGCTGCGGCTGATCCAGCCTTCGGTGAGCTGCATGGAATTGTCAGCGATGCTTCGACCGGCCAGAAACTGTGGGGGGTCAATGACACCGCGGTGGCCTTGCCGGCGTCCAGCATGAAGATTCTCACCGCGTCTGCCGCACTGTTGGACTTAGGTGAAGATCATCGGGTTTCCACCCGCGTCTCACGGGTTACGGGGACTAATGACATCGTTTTGCACGGCGGGGGCGACCCCACCTTAAGCAAGGACGGGGAAGGGTTCTTCCAGGACTCGGCTTCAATCGCTGAGTTGGCGAAAAAGATTTCCGTGGTCATTCCGGAGGGGGTCGGCAAGGTCTATCTCGACAACTCTCTATTCACCGAGAGTTTCCACGAGACCTGGGAGCGTGCGGGGCTGGAGGACGGCTACATCGCACCGGTGGAGTCGGTGATGATGGACGCCGGTCGTATCGATCCGACGAATGAAGAATCGCAGCGCAGCGCCACGCCCGCTGCGGATGCAGCTGATGCGCTGGCCAAGGCGCTTGGTGCGGAAAACGGAGGCAGCCTGAGGGATGCAGCCAAGGATGGTCAGTCACTACCTCTGGACCCAGACATTGTTGCGCTCGTGCAGTCGGCTCCGCTAGTTACCCGTGTGCACGAGATGATGAACTACAGCGACAACGTGCTCGCCGAGTCCATTGCCCGTGAGGTGGCTATCTCTCGCGGTCTGCCGCCGACCTTTGAGGGGGCCGCACGTGCCGTGCGTGACACTCTCGCGGAGCACGGTTTTCCTCTCGATGGTGCGGTGCTGTCGGACTCCAGCGGCCTGAGCACGGATAACCGTATTTCTCCGCAGCATCTTTCCGAGGTGCTCAATTCCGCCGCGGGTCCGGTGGAATCGGCCGAGCAGGGGGGACTGGGGGAGTCACAGGAGTCGTCGGAAAGCACGTCCTTGCGCCCACTGTTGGATAGCCTGCCGGTGGCGGCGGTGTCCGGCACTCTGGCGACGCGCTTTGCCGGCCAGTCCGGGGCGGGCATCGTCCGTGCGAAGACTGGCACGCTGAATAAAGCCTCGGCGTTGGCGGGGTATGTGGTGACGAAGTCGGGACAGGTGCTGACATTCGCACTGATTTCCAACGAGGCGAGCCTGTTGCCGGCAAGAGCTGCGTCCGATAAGGCAGCGAGCGCCCTGGCAGATATCTAAACTGAGATTCATTTACCACTGAAAATAATTTGAGGAGATGAATCCGCAATGGCCTCTCACACTTCCGCGATTAGGAACTTGCCCACCGTTCACGAGATTGCCGCACAGGTTCGCGAGGGAAAGCTAAGCCCGGTGGACAGCGTGCAGCGCAGTCTCGACGCTATCGCCAGATTGGATGGAGGGATTCATGCCTTCCGTGAAGTGTGGGCGGATGGGGCTCTGCAGGCTGCGCGGGAACTCGAGCACAGCGAGAACCTCTCGGAGTTGCCGCTCGCAGGTGTGCCATTCGCGCTGAAGGAAAACACTGCTCTAGAGAACCCGTTTGTCCAGCAGTTGACTAGTGCCGGTGCAATCGCGGTGGGAACTACGGTGAATCCGCAGTTCTGTACGTGGGGGACGACGACGCTTCCGGGGCTGGCCGTCGATAATCCGATTCTGCCGGGGCACACTCCGGGTGGGTCCTCCGGCGGATCCGCAGCGGCTGTCGCCGCTGGGATGGTTCCGTTTGCGCAGGGCAACGACGGCATGGGGTCACTGCGTATCCCTGCAGCGTGCTGCGGGCTTTCGACCCTGAAGGCGACCCCGGGAACAATGCCGGGGCGCGTGGGCGGCAATGACTGGTACGGAATGTCTGTCCAAGGGGTGCTCACAGTCAACAACGAGGACTTGCGCCTGATTACCAAGATCCTCACAAATGGCATGGTGGATGCGGAGGATCCGGCGAAGACCCTGCCTGAAAACTTCGCCGTCAGCGTGGACACCACTGCGCCCGTATTCGGGTTAAAGGCTGCACCGGAGTACGTCGATGCGGCACAACAGGCGGCGAGAGTATTCGCGGACAAGGGCTTTGCCGTCACGGAAAAGAACATGCCGTACCCACTGAACCCGCTGCCGATGCTCGCGCGCTGGACCGCAGGGGTGGCAGATCAGCTTCGTGACGAGCCGTGCCCGGATCACCTGGAGTGGCGCAACCGAGTCCACGCTGGCATTGGGCGCTTGCTGCGTTTCACAATCAATGGCCGCCAAGTGGCACGCGATGGCGCCCGCATCGAGCGTGAGCTGCCGGGTGACACCATCTTGATTACTCCGGCTCTGGCCAAGAATCCACCGCGGATCCGCGCATGGCATCGCATGCCCTGGATTGTGAACCTGTTGTCCAATCTGCGCTTCACCCCTTACGTTTCGACGTGGAATTACCTGGGATTCCCGGCCGGCATCGTTGTGGAGCCGACTTCTGGATTGCCGGTGCAGCTGATTGCGCGCCCGACTCAGGAGCGAATTCTGCTCACGGCGATGGAGACCATCGCAAGTGGTGGACGCGTTGGCTAAACCTTCCACGTTGGCTAGACCTTTTTGGCCGGACAGCAGCCCTCATTTCCTCATCATTCGGCAAGCTGTCCGCGCGATAGTGCCGCAGGTGGGGCAGGAGTTGGGCGGCGGTATCGTCATTGGGCTTTCCGGCGGTGCGGATTCGCTCGCCCTGACCGCCGGGGCCTGTGCGGAAGCTTTCGGGTCCAAGGGGGCACTGGCCGGCCGCAACGTTCACGCCGTCGTCGTTGATCATCAGCTTCAGCAGGGCTCTGCAGAAGTCGCTGAGCGCGCCGCCCACATAGCTCGAGGGATGGGGGCTACGGCCGAGGTTATCGCGGTCGATATCAATAACGATTCCGACCGCGGTCCCGAATACGAGGCGCGTTTGGCTCGACACCGAGTCCTACGGCAGATCGCCCAATCTCGAGGTGCGGCACTGATGCTCGCCCACACGTTGGACGACCAGGCGGAAACAGTTTTGCTGCGACTGGCCAGAGGGGGCGGCCCGCAGGCGCTGTCCGCTATCCGAGACAATCTCACGTGGTCGGACGGGACTCGGATTCTGCGTCCGCTGCTCGGTGTGCGACGCACCGACACTCAGCGCTGCTGTGAAGAGCTGGGCTTAAAGGTCTGGCACGACCCACACAACCAGGACGACCATTACGCCCGCGTCCGGGTTCGAAAGACGATTTTGCCGCTGCTGGAGCAGGAGCTGGGGCCGGGAGTTGCGGAAAATCTAGCTAAGACTGCGGGGATTGCAGCAGTCGACAATGACTTTTTGGACGCTCACGCCGAGTCGGCTCTGGATGCGCTGCTGGGGGAGGAAGTGGCGTCGGCAAGCGGGAGCCTGTCTGTGCGAGGGGTCGCTGAGCTTGACGACGCCATCGCGGTGCGCGTCCTCGCTCGTTGGTTGAGGCAAGCGGGTGCCGAGCCCAGCAGTAAACAGATCGACATGGTTATGGCTCTCGTGCACCGCTATCACGGCCAGGGGGAAGTGCCGGTGACCCGTGGTCGCGATGGTGCTGACAGAAATGCCAGGTTGGTCGTTGAGCGAAAAGATGGCACTCTACAATTGGTAATGAATCGTCCCGCGGTGTCTTAAGAAAAGGTGCCGCAGTCCAACTTCCGGCGGCTGAGAACTATCGGTTGCCTTAACCCTGAACTTGCACTGGGGCAGTTACGCTCCATCGACACGCCGCCATAGAAGTGCGGAAAGGAAATGCGATGCATGATGTGAAGGATTTCAACGTCCCCGCAAACCCCTACGGCGATGAGGTAGAGGCAGTTCTCATTGGCGAAGAGGAGCTGCATGCTCGCATTGCCGAGATGGCGCATCGTGTGAATGAGAAGTACAAGGATGCCGACAGCGATCTGATTCTGGTCGCAGTGCTCAAGGGCGCGGTGTTCTTCCTGACTGACTTCGCCCGTCAGCTCAGCATTCCCAGCCAGATGGAGTTTATGGCGGTTTCCAGTTACGGAAACTCCAGCTCGTCGTCAGGCGTGGTGCGTATTTTGAAGGATCTGGATCGCGATATTGAGGGACGCGATGTCGTGATCGTTGAGGACATCATTGACTCCGGTCTGACCCTGTCCTGGTTGATGAAGAACCTGCGCAACCGTAATCCGCGCTCCCTGGAGGTCATTACGCTGCTGCGTAAGCCGGAGGCTGTGCGCACCAAACTAGACGTTGCGGATGTTGGCTTCGACATTCCGAACGAGTTCGTCATCGGTTACGGCCTGGATTACGCCGAGCGCTACCGCGATCTGCCGTATGTCGGCACGCTGCACCCGCGCGTTTACCAGGGCTAGGTCTGTCTTCGGCGCTTATTGCACAGTGCCGATGCTTTACGACGGGCATTGCGCGCGCACCCTCACGCTGTTCTAGCTGTGTTCCAGCTAAGAAGAGTAGGAGTTGGAAACTTTTTTCGGTTGCGATGCGTTATGCCTACTGTGGGGTCAGGTGCCATGAGCCCTGGCCCCACGTTGTGTCATTGATGTGTCTTCGAGAAGAACTCGTTGATGCGTACAATTAATAAAAGCAACTAATAGATGTAGAGAGCGAAAAGCGAACCCACTGTATGGACAAGAAAAAGGTGTTCCGGTTTGCCACCGTTGCCGGCATCATCCTGATTATCCTCTTTGCCATTACTCAGCTGGCGGATGATTCCCGGGAATACCGCGAGGTGGATACGTCCGTTGCCCTGACCCAATTGGATAAGAGCAATGTCACGGAAGCTCAGATTGACGATCGCGAACAGCGAATTCGCCTCACCCTGAAGAAGGGCGTGGAGATCGAGGGTACTGAGGACGTCACGAAGGTGATGACCAAGTATCCAGCGCGTGCGACCGACCAGGTCTTTGACAAGGTCGCTGCCGCCAAGGGCATGGAGAAGTTCGATACCAAGGTCACGCAGGATTCCTTCCTGATGTCCACCTTGGGCTTCCTGCTACCGATGGTGATCTTCTTCTTCGTCATCATGTACTTCTTCAGCCGCATGCAAGGCGGCAAGAACGGCATGTTCGGCTTTGGTGGCAATCGCGCCAAGCTGCTGAACAAGGAGACCCCGACCAATACGTTCGAGGATGTTGCTGGTGCCGATGAGGCCGTCCAGGAGCTCGACGAGATTAGGGATTTCCTGCAGCACCCAGCTCGCTACGAGGAGCTCGGCGCGAAGATTCCGCGTGGTGTTCTGCTCTACGGTCCTCCCGGTACCGGTAAGACCTTGCTGGCCCGCGCCGTCGCTGGTGAGGCAGGAGTGCCTTTCTACACCATCTCGGGTTCGGACTTCGTCGAAATGTTCGTCGGTGTCGGTGCCTCCCGTGTCCGTGACTTGTTTAATCAGGCCAAGGAAAACAGCCCGTGCATTATCTTCATCGATGAGATTGATGCCGTCGGTCGCCAGCGTGGTGCCGGTATGGGCGGCGGCCATGATGAGCGTGAGCAAACCCTGAACCAGCTGCTGGTGGAAATGGATGGTTTTGGTGACCGCCAGGGTGTGATCATCATGGCTGCAACCAACCGTCCGGATATTCTCGACCCGGCGCTGCTGCGCCCGGGCCGTTTTGACCGACAGATTCCGGTGGGTGCACCAGACCTGAAGGGCCGCGAGGCAATTCTGAAGGTCCACGCCCGGAACAAGCCGCTGGGGCCGGACGCGGACCTGACCTCGCTGGCCAAGCGCACCGCCGGTATGAGCGGTGCTGATCTGCAGAACGTGCTGAACGAAGCGGCGCTGCTGACCGCTCGCGTCAACGGCAACATCATTACTGCGGATGCGCTGGAAGAGGCGGTCGACCGAGTTATCGGCGGTCCACGCCGTACCTCCAAGGTGATTTCCGAGCAGGAGAAGAAGGTCACCGCCTATCACGAGGGTGGCCACACGCTGGCTGCGTGGGCGCTGAAGGACATCGAGCGTGTTTACAAGGTCACCATCTTGGCTCGCGGTCGCACTGGTGGCCATGCGCTGACCGTCCCCGAGGACGACAAGGGCATGTACAACTTGCCAGAGCTTTTTGCTCGTCTGGTCTTCGCCATGGGCGGTCGCGCTGCCGAGGAGCTGGTCTTCGGCCTGCCGACGACCGGTGCTTCTGCCGATATTGAGCAGGCCACCAAGATTGCTCGTGCCATGGTGACTGAGTACGGCATGTCGCCAGAGCTCGGCCCGGTGAAGTACGGCGAGGAGCAGGGCGATCCGTTCGTCGGCCGTGGTGGCAGCGGCACTCTGGACTACTCGCCAGATGTGGCGGCGAAAATTGATCAGCAGGTCCGTCTGCTGATCAATAAGGCTCATGACGAGGCCTATGCCATCTTGAAGGAAAACCGCGACACTCTCGATGTTCTGGCTGAGAAACTGCTGGAGAAGGAGACCCTGCGTCGTCCGGATCTGGAAGTTATCTTCACCGATGTCGTTCCGCGTGAGCGTCTGAACTTCTTCGATAGCGACACCAAACACCCGGCCGATGGCCGCGAGCCGGTGAAGACACCGGTGGAGTTGGCAATCGAGCGCGGCGAGGAACCGCCGAAGCGTGTCAACATCTTCGCGCCGGTGCGTCGCCGCGAACCGGAGAACCAGGACGCGGGCAACAACGGCAATGGTCAGGGGCCAGCAGGCTCCACTGGTGCTGGTAATGCTGGTGCCCCGGGTCTGCCGGGAACTCAGCAGGACCGACCGAATGTTCCGGTCTACGGTGGCACCCCACCGCCGGCTGGTTGGACTGCACCGGGTTGGCCGCCGAAGGATACGGGCAGTGCACATGGGTCGGCTCCGGCACCGGCCCCGGCGCAGGCTCCTCGCCCGCAGGGGCAGAGCCAGCCGGGTTCGCAGAGTCCCCAGGGCAGCCCCCGCGGCCAGCACCCGGGCACTGCTAACTATCCGGCAGGCGCCCCGAACTCCGGCTCGAAGGCTACCGGTGCAGCTAGCAGCGGTAGTGACGGCGGCAATAACAGCGGCGCCGGCAATAGCGGTGGCAACGGCCCTGCAAATATCCCGGCTCCGCCAAAAATGCCGTGGGGCAGACACAGCGGGCGTCACCGCCAGGACAACTCCGGCAGCGACACCACCCCGACTACGGTTATGCCGTCGGCGGGACAGCAACAGGAGCTGCGCGGATTCCGCCTGCCGGATAACGAGCAGCCGGAATACCCGGAGCGCTCGGCTAACGCGAAGAGTGCCGACAACTCCGATGACAAGGGTGCACAAAAGCACGATTCGGAGAAGGACGGCGTCGTCAAGCGAAACGAAGACAACAGCGCCTGGCAGGACAAGCCGGACACCAACGAGGAGCGATAAGTACACATCATGGAGCGCGAATTCGATCAGGAGCGAGCCGAAGCTGCGGTTCGCGAACTGCTGATTGCCGTCGGTGAGGATCCCGACAGGGAAGGCCTGAAGGAGACACCGGCGCGAGTGGCGCGAGCCTACCGTGAGGTTTTTTCGGGCCTGTTCACGGATCCGTCTGAGGTGCTGGCGAAGACCTTCAATGAAGATCACCAGGAACTCGTTTTGGTCAAGGACATCCCGATTTACTCGACCTGTGAGCATCACCTGGTGCCGTTCTTCGGTGTTGCCCACATTGGTTATATTCCGGGTAAAGACGGTCGCGTGACCGGGCTGTCGAAGCTCGCTCGTCTGGTCGATGGCTATGCGAAGCGCCCGCAGGTGCAGGAGCGGCTGACCAGTCAGGTTGCGGATGCCTTGGTGGAGCGGCTGGATCCGGCCTCGGCGATTGTCGTTATTGAAGCGGAGCATCTCTGCATGGCCATGCGCGGTATCCGCAAGCCGGGCGCGCGCACGGTGACGTCAGCCGTCCGCGGTGGCTTCAAGACGGATGCCCGTTCGCGCGCAGAGGCAATGGCGCTGATCCGCAAGAGCTAACGCAACAGTTAAATGGTCGATTGGAAAGGCTGGACAACAAGGTGACTGAATCCCCCTTGCAAGCGCAGGCAGGACAGCAGGCGGAGATGGGTGTCGAGAATCAGCTCTGCAAGGTGATGGGCATTGTCAACGTCACCGAGGACAGCTTTTCCGATGGCGGCCTGTACAAGACCTTCGACGCGGCGATTGCCCATGCGCACGAGCTGCTCGCTGAAGGCGCACATATTCTCGACATCGGTGGCGAGTCCACTCGCCCTGGCGCACACCGCGTTTCCGAGGATGAGGAAATTGCCCGGGTCGTGCCGGTGGTCCGCGAGCTCGCGGCAAGCGGGCACCTGATCAGCGTCGATACAATGCGCGCAAGTGTCGCAGAGGCAGCAATCGCCGAGGGGGCGGTATTCATCAACGATGTCTCCGGCGGTCTCGCAGACCCCAACATGTACGCAGTCTGCGCCGATGCCGATGTGCCCATCTGTCTGATGCACTGGAAGACCGATCGCTTTGGCTCCGCTTCTGGGCGCGCCGAAACTCACCCGGACGGCATTGTCGCCGATGTCCGTGAGCACCTGCTTCAGCTTGTCGACGGTGCCATGGGCGCCGGAATCGTCGAGGAAAATATTGTCCTCGACCCAGGCTTGGGCTTTGCCAAAAACGCCGATGACAATTGGGCGCTCCTCCACGACCTGCCGGAGCTTATTGACCTCGGTTTCCCCGTGTTGGTCGGTGCTTCCCGCAAGCGTTTCGTCGCCGCCGTTGGCAGTGAGGCACGCGCACCAAAGCAGGCTGATGCCGCGACTACCGCAATTTCCGCGCTGTCCGCAGCGGCGGGCGCATGGGCGGTTCGAGTTCACAATGTGGCCGACAACCTCGACGCAGTGCGTGTGGCGCAGGCATGGAACCTTGGACGTTCACTGACCGGTTACACAGCGGCCGGCGACTATCCGGAAGGTGGGTCTAACCGCGCTGCGCAGCACGACGAGTCGGCTGCGGAATCGCCAGCCGAGTCGACTCTGGAAGGAGACGCGTAAACACAGTGGCTGATCGCATTGAACTC
Organism: Corynebacterium sp. HMSC074C03; assembly: GCF_001838285.1. NCBI lineage: Bacteria > Bacillati > Actinomycetota > Actinomycetes > Mycobacteriales > Corynebacteriaceae > Corynebacterium > Corynebacterium sp. HMSC074C03. The sequence continues at coordinate 15,367 of NZ_KV836220.1, forward strand.
AAAGGTCTGAAAGCCCACGGCTACCACGGTTGTCTCGACTTCGAGCGCCGGGATGGCCAGGACTTCATCTGTGATGTCACCCTGTGGCTGGATTTCTCCGGTGCTGCTGCGAGCGATGAGCTGGACGACACCGTCAACTACGCCGACATTGCAGCCACAGCGCACGGGATTTTGACCGGCACTCCTCGCAACCTCATCGAAACAGTCGCGACCGAGATCGCCGAAGCAGTGCTTGCCGACGACGATGGCCGCGCCGAACGCGGATTGTCCCCACTGTTGCATGCGGTGGAAGTGACCATTCACAAACCACATGCGCCCATTCCGCTCGACTTCGATGACGCTGCGGTGACAGCCCGCCGTTCGCGGAAGAAGCGGTTGGCATGATTCGCGCAGTACTTTCTATCGGCGCGAACATGGACCGCGCGCGAGAAAACCTAACAGGTGTGCAGGACTTCTTCGCCGATGAATTGGTCGCAGCCTCAAAAATTTATGCCACCCCGCCTTGGGGTGGGGTAGAGCAGGGCGACTTCCTCAACGCCGTACTCATTGTTGACACGCGCCGGACACCAATGGAGCTGCTGGAAGCTGGTTGGAAACTGGAAAATGACGCTGGTCGAGTGCGTGAAATTCACTGGGGGCCGCGGGCGCTCGACGTGGACATTGTGCAGGTCATCGACAAGGAATCCGGCGAGGAGATTATTTCTGACGATTCGACTCTGACCCTGCCGCATCCGTGGGCAACCGAGCGTGCCTTTGTGCTGGTGCCATGGCTCGATGCCGACCCGGATGCCGAATTGGAGGGAGTTCGGGTCGCGGAACTCGTCGATAAGCTGGCACCTGAAGACGTAAACGCGGTGCGCCTCGCAGACAGCGCGGATGGAGAAGGGGCCTAGAGATGAAACCGACCTCACCGATTACGTTGGCAGCATCTGCGCTGGTTCTTGCGCTGGCGTCATGGATGATCCTGGCACAGTTTTTCGGTGCGCTCGGGCCGCGAAGTTGGTGGGACCTGGGGTTTCCCTGGCTGCTCACAGCCGTCTGTGTGGCGGCAGCGCGGTGGATTAAGTCGGTACTGAAAGAGGCGAAGGTCGGGCAGGATCGCAGCCAGGTGCAGCCGTTAACGTTGTCGCGATGGTTGGTGGTCGGTACGGCATCCGCGTGGTTGGGTGCGATTCTCGGAGGACTGTACGCCGGTGGCGTGCTGTGGGCCTTGCCGAAGTGGACGGAGCTTGCGGCCGCACAGGCCGACGGGCCGATCATGATTGTCGGCACAGTATCCGGCATTTTGCTCGCTGCGGCGGGGCTGTGGCTGGAAAAAGTTTGCCAATTGCCAACTGATGGCGAAAATTCTTCGCCTCCTAGCGGGGAAATGGGAACTAACTCGGTAGGGTGGGAGTTATGACTGACCTCTCCAACGCCGGTAATGACCCGAAGCGCTCGGGTGATGCCGCATATTTTCAGAGCGACGCGGCAGCTACTTCGTCGGATATGGCTGAGTCTCCGTCCCCGTCGCCTTCTTCAGCTTTCGAAAGCTACTCCGCTGGGGCTAACTCCGGGGCTGATGCGGCATATGCAGATGAGCAGAGCAATGATGTGACGAAATTTAGTTCTACCGATGGTATGACGGAGAAAACCGCCGTCATTCTCATGGTTGTGCTGCTGGTGCTCGCGGTGATTGCCAGTATCGTCATGCTCTTTGCCAGCTCTGCCGGCTGGATGAAGGTTGCCGTGCTGCTGGCGTTGTGGTCGGCAGTTATCGGGGCTGTGCTGGTGACTCGATACCGCAAGACCATTGCGCTGGAGCGCAAGCGGTTGGTGACTATCGAAGAGTTGCACAAGGTGGAGCTTGACCGCGAGCTGGCCACTCACCGTGAGCAGGAACTGATTCTCGAGCAGAACTACTTGGATTCGCTTGAGGGCAACAATGATGACAACATTGCGGCGCTACGCGCTGAGGTCTTTGCACTGCGTGCCCAGCTTGCTGAGTTCATGGGGGAGGATTTCGACGACGAGCAAGTTGCTCTTCGCGCCCAGGCCGAGCGTCTGCGTGAGCTCGACTCGCCACAGCAGGCCTCGCCGATGAAGGACCCGACTGGTCACGACCGGCCGACACCACGCGCGACTTCCCACCGCGCTGAGATGACCGCTAACGGCACTGTCGGCGCTCATACTCAGCACGGCGGCACGGGCTCCGCTTCCTCCGGCTCGCCGGTTGAAGATGCCGAGGCCACCGACATGCGCCGCACATTCTCGCCATCTGGCCAGCCGGTTGACGTCCACGAAGTCGCCGATTCCAAGGATGATGAAACCGTTTCCAAGGAGAAGTTCTCCACTAACTCTTTCCGTGCCATCAACTGGCAGGAAAACCCGGCCGAGGATGCCGCAGAGGATGATTCTCAGGGTGGCGCTCACGAGGCACACGGTGCACGCCATCCATTCGCTGCGCCGGAATCGGACGATGCCTCGGACTCTCCGACTCGCCAGCTGCAGGCCATTCGCGATGAGGACCTCGCAGAAGAGCCAGCTCAAAAAACGGCGCAAGAGCCTGCGCAGGAGCCTGCAAGCCACGGTCGGCGCCGTGCTGAGGACAACAAGGGCAGCCTGACGGTTGCCGAGCTGATGGCGCAGATGCGCAAGAAGAGGGAGCAGCGCGAGGACGAAGAAGCCTAGCCGCCGGCTGCGTATGCGCGGCCTACTCACCGCACATAGCTGGTTTGGTCTAACCTAGTCAGTCATGACGCAAAGCCAGCATGATTCCCATCCCCATCGGACAACCGCTCCGCGGTTGACGGTGGGGATTATTTCTGCCGGAAAAGTCGGGGTCGCGCTCGGCCAGGCGTTAGAGCGCTGTGGGCATCGTGTCACTCACGTGGTCGCGCGCTCACCGGAATCTGTCACACGAGCGCATCTACGCCTCCCGAACGCCCAGGTCAGTAGCATTGCCGACACAGCTTCCACCTGCGAGCTCATCGTCATCGCTGTGCCGGATCGCGCCATCGCCGAGGTTGCCGAGGACGTTGCCCGCCACGTCGGCCCCGGACGTATCGTCATGCATACTTCAGGATCCCTCGGGCGTGCCGTGCTCGATCCGGTCGCACTCACCGGTGCGCTGACCATCGCCGCCCATCCCGCAATGACGTTCGCAGGGCTTGACGACGACTCCGAGCTCCTGACCGGTTGCCCATGGGGCATCACGGTCGGGGATGAGCTCGCGAAAACAGTCAGTGAACTGCTCATTGGTGAACTCGGCGGTCGTCCGGTGTTCATCAACGAACGGCACCGCGGCCTCTATCACGCGGCTATGGCCCACGGCTCAAACGGTCTCGGCGCCGTCGTGGTCGATGCGGTAGAAATGCTGGCAACCACTATCGGCGGAGATGCGGCAGCCGAAGACACCGACCTAGCTGAGCTGCGTCGAGGTCAGGCCGCCGAGCTGCTCCGCCCACTACTGGAAGCTTCATTGGACAATGCCTTGAGGTGGGGTTCCCGGGGGCTGACTGGCCCGGTGACGCGGGACGACCTTGGGACCGTCGTCAAGCATGAACGTGAAATTGAAGCGGTGGCGCCGGAAATGGGAGCCGCCTACCTGGCCCTTGCCGAGCGTATCGCCGAGCTGCGCGGTGCCAACGAGGTTTTGCGGTACCTACGCCGATGAGCTGAGCGGACTGGTTGTTCTGGTCATCCGGGATGTGGCGTAAGGTATTGCCGTCGGACGAAAAGTTTGGTCCGGTAGATCTGAACGCGGAGGAAACATGACGGGGTATACCGCCGGAGAGACAACTGTTCACAGGACTATTGCGGGAATCGCGCAGGTCACCCGTGCGTTGCGGAAGACCGGACGGCCGGTGGTGCTCGTACCTACGATGGGTGCGCTACACCAGGGGCACCTTGAACTAGTACAGGCCGCGAAGACACTGCCGCGCGCTGTTGTGGTGGTGTCGATTTTCGTCAATCCGCTGCAGTTCGGTGAGGGGGAGGACTTTGACGCCTACCCGCGGACTCTGGATGAAGACGTGGAGAAGCTCCGCGCTGTCGGTGCTGAGCTGGTCTTTGCTCCGAACGCGAAGGAGATGTACCCCAACGGTTTCCGCACGACGGTGCAGCCGGGGCCGCTGGCTTCGGAGCTTGAAGGTGCTACTCGCCCGGGGCACTTTGCCGGTGCGTTGACAGTGGTTAACAAGCTTTTCAACATTACCAACTGCACTGATGCCGTTTTTGGTGAGAAGGACTACCAGCAGCTGTGTCTGATGCAGCAGATGGTCACTGATCTGAATATGCCGGTGCAGCTGCACGGTGTGCCAGTGATCCGCGAGGCCGATGGGCTGGCTATGAGCTCCCGCAACCGCTACCTGTCCGAGGAGCAGCGCAATCTCGCAGTAACCCTGTCCGCTGCGCTGACTGCCGGTGCTTTTGTCGCGGACCGTGGTGCGGATGCTGTGCTGGAAACCGCGCGTGGTGTGCTCGCCAGCCAGCCTGAAGTCGAGTTGGATTACTTGGAGCTGCGTGACGCTGCGCTCGCCCCGCTTTCCGACGAGGCGTTGCGCGGCGACGGCCAGGAGACTGAAGCTCGCCTGCTGGTTGCTGCGAAGGTCGGCACTACTCGTCTCATTGATAATGTTGGCTTGATTCTGGGTGCGCCGCGCCCGGATTCGGCAAACGGTTTCGGTCAGCTCGGCCAGAAGGACGCCGAAATTGCGTCGGCGGCTCTGTCGGCGGCGGGGCTGGACGGCGAATTGACTGAGGAAGAGGCCGCTGAGTTGGCTGAGCTGCAGGAAAAGGTTCGTGCTGCTCGAGATGCTCGTCTGAAAGATGAGTCCAGCAGAGAAACTCTGAAGAACGCTGGCTTTGGCGTTGAGCAGGACAGCGAGTAGGACGGCTTTTAGAAGTAGTTTCTCGTGGCTGGGAAGTTGTCGTATTATAGTGTGCCGACTCATAACCTGCCACGCTAAGGGGTGCCGCGGTAGGCAAGCATCCAGGGGACAAATCCAGGAAGGGACCTACCTTTTTCATGTTTCGCACTATGTTGAAGTCCAAGATTCACCGCGCCACGGTGACTCAGGCTGATCTTCACTACGTTGGATCGTGCACGATTGACGCTGATTTGATGGAAGCGGCCGACCTGCTTGAAGGTGAAGCCGTCGACATCGTCGATATCAATAATGGCAACCGGCTTACTACTTACTGCATTACCGGAGAGCGCGGCTCGGGCATCATTTCCATCAATGGTGCCGCCGCTCGTCTGATATCGCCGGGTGATCTGGTTATTATCATCGGCTACGGAATGATGGATGACGCTGAGGCGCGTACGTACAAGCCGAATGTCATCTTCGTCGATGAGGACAACAAGATTCTGGAAAGTGGCAATGACCCGGCGGATGTGCCGGAGGGTTCTGATTTGAAGAATCCGCGTAGCCCGGAGAACCAGGGCTAGTCCACGTAGCCCGCAGAGCTGGGGCTCGACTGCGTAGTTGGAGAGAAGAGTCGAGCTGGAGAACCACAACACCAGGGTGTTCACTTTGCGTTAAAGCGCAAGTCATTAGACCGTCAGCTAAAGCTCATTGGCGAGTTGATTTTTAGAAACCGAAAGGTAACGCAACGTCCTTAGCTTCTTAGAGGATCTAAAAGTTTTAGTTTTCCATTTCCTCACCTAGTCGAAGCTATACAAAGGCGGTCTCCCCGTGGTTCGTATTGGCAAGAATCTGCTGACAAATCCTTTTGCTACCTCTCGCAGCTCTCTGACCTGCACTTACAAGTGTGGTAATGCCTGTGCTGACGATGCTCCGAACGAGTTCTCGGACAACCAGTACTTCGGTGATGTTGCGAAGGAGGCGTTCTCCCAGCGCGCATTCTCCCGTCGCGCGGCACTGAAGGTCACTGGTGCTAGTGCTCTTGCGGTCGGCGGTGGCGCCGTGCTGGCCGCTTGCTCCTCTGATGATTCGGGCAGCGCCGCAGGTGGCTCCGACGCCTCCGGTACCGCTGCTGCCGGTGACGGTAGCAAGGGCGAATCGCCGGAGGGTATGCGTTTCGACGCCGTCAAGCCGAACACGGAAGACGCAGTCGTTATCCCGGACGGCTACGAGCAGAATGTTCTGATTCGCTGGGGCGACCCAATCCACGAGGGTGGGCCGGAGTTCGACTTTGACAAGCAGACTCCGGAAAACCAGCTGAAGCAGTTCGGCTTCAACAATGACTTCGCTGGCCTGATTAAGGCTGAAGACGGCACACTGCTGTACGTCTGCTCGCACGAGTACACCACCGAGCCGATGATGTTCCGTGCCTACAAGAAAGAAGATGCCACTAAGGAGCAGGTCGACATCGGACTGGCTGCCCACGGCCAGACCATCCTTGCTGTGGAAGAGGATGACAAGGGATTCCTGAAGCCGATTCTGAGCGACAAGCGTAACCGTCGTATCACCGGCTTCACCGAATTCACAGTTGACGGCCCGGCTGCTGGTCACGATCTGCTGAAGACCAAGGCTGACCCGACCGGTATGAAGGTCGAGGGAACTTTGAACAACTGCTCCGGTGGTGTTACTCCGTGGGGTACCTACCTGTCCGGTGAGGAGAACGTTGACCAGTACTTCGGCAACGTTGGCAAGCTCAAGGACGAGGACGCAGTTAAGAAGCTCAAGCGCTACTCGGTCAAGAATGAAGAGCTGTCCGACCGCGCGTGGGAGAAGTACTACGACCGCTTCGATGTCTCCAAGGAGCCGAACGAGCCGAACCGCTTCTTCTGGCTGGTAGAGATTGACCCATCTGACCCGAACTCCACCCCGGTCAAGCACACCGCAGTGGGCCGTTTCAAGCATGAAGCCGGTCAGATTTACGTCACCGACGACGGCACGGTCGTGTGCTACTCCGGCGACGACGAGCGTTTCGAATACATCTACAAGTTCGTCTCCTCCCGCAAGATTAAGGAGGGGGACCTCAAGCACAACATGGGCATTCTGTCCGAGGGCACTCTCTACGTCGGTAAGTTCAACGGTAATTCCGAGTCCGAGATTGACGGCTCCGGTGAGCTGCCGAAGGACGGCCGTTTCGACGGTGACATTGAGTGGCTTCCGCTGATGACCGCCAAGGCAGACGGCAAGCACGAGTCCCACGTTGATGGCATGACCGCCGAAGAGGTCTGCATCTACACCCGCATCGCCGGTGACAAGGTCGGTGCGACCCGCATGGACCGCCCGGAGGATATCGAGCCGTCTCCGAAGACCGGTAAGATCTACGCGGCGCTGACCAACAACAAGTACCGTGGTAAGGCGAGCCCGGATAGCTCTGGCAAGGCCCAGGACAACAAGGCCGCCAAGAAGACTGACGGTGCAGGGCGCCCCTATGAGGGTGCGACTGAGGTTGCACCAATCACCGAGAACAAGAATGGCCTTGTTCTGGAGATGGAAGATGACCACGCTGGTACCAAGGGCAAGTGGAACCTTCTGCTGGTCTGCGGTGACCCGAACGAGGCTTACACCTACTTCGGTGGCTTCGACAAGGAATCGGTCTCGCCAATTTCCTGCCCGGACAACGTCACCTTCGACGAGTACGGCAACCTGTGGGTTTCCACAGACGGCAACGCCCTGGACTCCAACGACGGCCTGTTCGCCGTTGCTGTCGAAGGCGAGCGTCGTGGTGAGACCAAGTGCTTCCTGACTGTTCCGGTTGCTGCTGAGACCTGTGGTCCGCAGATTTTCTCCAACCGCGTGATGGTCAACGTCCAGCACCCGGGCGAAATCGAGACGGATCAGGGTCACCCGGTCGGCGACAACCCGGACCCGACCACCAACCCGACCTCGCACTGGCCGGACGGTGGTAAGGAGCAGCCACGCCCGGCAGTCGTTCAGGTTGTACGCACTGATGGTAAGAAGATTGGTGTCTAAAGGGCACTCAACTAGCAGGTCGGCGGTGTAGTCGGCTAACCTTTATAGCCGTGACTGACGCGAAGAAGACCCCTGAAAACACCGCCACCGTTCCTGAGCAGCTGCGCATTCGCCGCGAGAAGCGTGACCGCCTGCTCGAGGCTGGAATTCAGCCGTACCCGGTTGAGGTTCCCCGTACTCATTCCCTCAAGGATGTCCGTGAAGAGTGGGGCCACCTCGAGGCTGGCGAGGAGACTCAGGATGTCGTGACCGTCATTGGTCGTGTCATGTTTATTCGTAACACCGGCAAGCTCTGCTTTGCCGCTCTGCAGGAGGGTGACGGCACGACCCTGCAGGCCATGCTTTCCAAGGCTGAGGTCGGCGAGGACGCCCTGGCTGCTTGGAAGTCGGACGTAGATATGGGCGACTTCGTCCTCATTACTGGCCGCGTAATTTCTTCGCGCCGCGGCGAGTTGTCCGTGATGGCTACCAAGTGGCAGATGGCCTCGAAGGCTCTGCGTCCGCTGCCGGTGTCGTTCGCTGATCTGTCCGAGGACAGTCGCGTGCGTCACCGCTACACGGACCTGATTATGCGTGAGCAGGCTCGTACTAACGCACTGACTCGCATCAAGGTCATCCGCGAGCTGCGCCACGCCCTTGAGCGTCGCGGTTTCCTCGAGGTCGAAACCCCGATGCTGCAGACTCTGCACGGCGGTGCAGCTGCACGTCCGTTCGTGACTCATTCCAACGCTTTGGACATTGATCTCTACCTTCGCATCGCGCCGGAGCTTTTCCTCAAGCGCTGCGTCGTCGGCGGTATGGAGCGAGTCTTTGAGATTAACCGTAACTTCCGCAACGAGGGCATCGACTCCTCGCACAGCCCGGAGTTCGCGATGCTGGAGTACTACGAGGCCTTCGGTACCTACGATGACTCCGCTCGCACCGTCCGCGAGGTCATTCAGGAAATCTGTGTCGCGGTCTTCGGTTCGACGACTGTTACGCTTGCCGACGGCACGGAGTTCGACTTCGGCGGCGAGTGGAAGCAGATTGAGATGTATCCGTCGCTGAACGAGGCACTTGCCCGCAAGTTCCCTGGTCAGCCGGAAGTCACTATTGACTCGACCGTCGAGGAGCTCAAGGCAATTGCCGATGCGATTGGACTTGAGGTTCCGGAAAAGGGCGGCTGGGGCCACGGCAAGCTGGTTGAGGAAATCTGGGAGCTGCTCTGTGAAGACCAGCTCGACGGTCCTATTTTCGTTCGCGACTTCCCGGTCGAGACCTCTCCGCTGACTCGTCAGCACCGCTCCAAGCCAGGCGTGACCGAGAAGTGGGATCTTTACGTCCGTGGCTTCGAGCTGGCTACCGGCTACTCCGAGCTGGTTGACCCGGTTGTCCAGCGTGAGCGCTTCGAGGACCAGGCACGTTTGGCCGCCGGTGGGGACGACGAGGCCATGGTTTTGGATGAGGACTTCCTGCACGCAATGGAGCAGGGCATGCCGCCGACGACCGGTGTGGGCATGGGCATTGACCGCCTGCTGATGGCCTTGACTGGTCTCGGTATTCGCGAAACCGTGCTGTTCCCGATTGTGAAGCCGGAAGCGTAAGCGACGTTCCTTTTTAGCATGTAGTCTGCAGCGGCCAGCCAGAAAACCACGGCTGGCCGGCGAATTCATGTGTAGTTATCCCGGTGTTATCACCGGGATTATTTTTATCCCGTAGTTTCTTCACCCATGACTTCGGTAAATGGAAATAAGAGAATTAATCGGCGATCCGTATTGCGCTTGGGAGCAGCAGCGGGAGCAGTAGCGAGTGCGGGTGCCGTAGCGGTGGCCGTCAATAGCGTCGGGACGCGAGCAGTTGCATCGGCGGCTCCGAACCAGGCGCCGTTTCCATTAACAGGTTTGACCAGCGGTCTTGTGGTGACGGACCTGGAAGTCGTGACCGTGACCGATACGTCGGTGACATTTTCGTGGGCGACGTATGCAGGCCCACATCCAGCGTGGGGGAAGCTGGCTCCACTGGCGCCGGCCGACACGGAAGTTGCGCTCGTGCCAGTCGACGCTGATGAGGGCGGTGAGCTGCCTGTGGTACATAAGGACGAGACGCAGGTTGGCTACCACTTTGTGACCGTCGATAAGCTGCGCCCTGGAACCACGTACCGTTTCGAATGTCGATCGAATGGGCTGGTCGCCGAGCCGGGGTTAATTACCCGAAACCTCCCCAATGCACCCGAGCAAACTGGACAGTTCACGACGTTGGTCGCTCCGGAAGGGGAGTACCTGACCACGATTGCCATCCTTAATGACGCGCATATTGGCGAAAATGGGCACGGTATTATCACCGGCGATTTCCCCGCTCCTATCTTTTCTGAACCGGGTGCCGCGCCGTATCCCGAGGTCATGCTGACGGCTGCGCTCGCCGAGCTGCGGGGGATGGGGATTGAAAAGGTTTTCGTCAACGGTGATGCCACGTCGGAAGCACGTCCGGCGGAGGTGCGTCGATTTGCCGAGATTATGAATACTTTTGGTGCTCAGGAGCGGCAGTGGTTTGTCACCCGCGGCAATCATGATCGTCCGCATAAGCCGGATGCCGATCCATCTGCTGGCTACGACGAATTCCCGGTTTTGGAGGGTACCGAGAATCATCGCGATCCCTTCGGTGTTCTCCTGGGGCGTCCGCGGCAGGAACTGTGGGTCACTCAGCAGGGGCCGGTCCGTGTCATAGGGCTGGATTCATCGAAGTTGGATGAGTCCGGCGGCGAAATTAGCCCGGAACAGTTCGATGCACTGGAGCGGGAATTGCAGCGTGACCCCAGTAAGCCGACAGTTGTGCTGGCTCATCACCCAATTACCTCCGAGGCTGGTTGGACACATGCTGCCGGGCCCACCTTCATTCTCAACAGCGCTGATGCACGACGCTTGCAGCAGATGCTTAACGACGCTCCGGGTGTATTCTTTGCGGGGGCAGGTCACACCCACCGTGCAAAGCGTACTCGCGGTGATGTTGGGGCCGGCGTTGATTATTTGGAGACCGGCGCGTGCAAAGCATACCCCGGTGGCTACACACTGCTGCATGTCTACTCCGGTGGCTACCAGGTTAACTTTCACCGTTTGAGCAGCGAAGATGCGCTTGCGTGGACTGCGCGTGCCCGTTGGGCGATGTACGGTTTCGAGCCCGAGGCTCTGCTTGGTGAGCTCTCTGATCGCAACTACGTTGTTAACCGCGTTATCGCCTGACAAGTTAGAAGCCTGAAAGTTTTCTGTTACTTGGCAATGTTTTTTCAATTCTTGTGACAACGGTCACGTGATTGTTTTATTGTTATGCCAGTAATAGTTCTGACTCGAAAGGCCATGATCACATGAGCGAGAAGAAGAACCGCGAAGATTCGACTGTCGGCCGCAATAACCCTGGTCGCGACGCTATCGGAGCGGCAATGCGGTTCATCACGTCGATTACTGGTTCGGACTTCGCCCAGAAGTACGACCTTCAGCCAAAGATCGACCGCGTGGTGTACCAGTCCACCAAGTCCGGTTTTAAGACCCTTGGTGCCGCGAACCGTCAGTTTAAGAAGATTTCCGGTTCCGGTAAGCCGGAGCGTCCGGCTGAGGAAGCCCAGGCTGCACAGGAGGCCGCAGCCGAGGAGAAGGCAAAGAAGCTCTTCGACCTCACCCCGACCGAGGATCAGCAGATGATCGTCGAGACGGTTAAGGAGTTTGCTGAGTCGCGCTTGCGCGAGGCTGCTTACAAGTCCGACCACGAGGCAACTCCCCCGGAGAATCTCGTCTCTGAGGCTTCTGAGCTGGGCGTCACTATGATCAACGTCCCGGAGGCTTTCGAGGGCATCGCTACCGGCGAGGACGTCACCACCAACGCGCTGGTCGCGGAGGCTCTGTCCTACGGTGACATGGGTCTGGCTCTGGCAGTGCTGGCTCCGGCCGGTGTCGCTGCCACCCTGACCGCTCACGGCTCCGACTCGCAGCAGAAGACCTACCTGCCGGCATTCGCTGGCGAGAACGTCCCGGCCGCCGCTGTTGTTCTCGCAGAGCCGCGCCCGCTTTTCGACGCACGCAAGCCTGAAACCACCGCAAAGCGCGAGGGCGATTCGCTGGTCCTCAACGGTGTTAAGTCCTTCGTTCCGAACGCCGGCGCAGCTGAGCTGTTCATCATCGGTGTTGAGCTCGAGGGTAAGCCGGCTCTGGTTATCGTTGAGTCCGACACTGAAGGTCTCCACGTTGAGGCTGACCCGTCCATGGGTCTGCGCGGTGCCGCAATGGGTCGCGTCATCCTGAAGGATGTCAAGGTTCCGGCCGAGAACATTCTCGGCGGCGCTAGCACCTCGGCTGCAGACCGTGAAGAGGCATACCTCGACATTCTGCGTCGTTCCCGCCTCGGCTGGGCAGCTCTTGCAATGGGTACTTCTCAGGCAGTTCTCGACTACGTCATTCCTTACGTCAATGAGCGTCAGGCATTCGGCGAGCCGATTTCCCACCGCCAGGCAGTGGCCTTCATGGTCGCCGACATCAAGATTGAGCTCGATGGTCTCCGCATGATTACTCTCCGCGGTGCTTCCCGCGCTGACCAGGGTCGCGGCTTCGCTCGCGAGGCAGCTCTGGCTAAGACCTTCGCCACTGAAAAGGGTATGAAGATTGGTTCCGACGGTGTGCAGCTGCTCGGTGGCCACGGCTTCACCAAGGAGCACCCGGTTGAGCGTTGGTACCGTGACCTCCGCGCAATTGGTGTCGCCGAAGGCATCGTCGTTCTGTAAACCGCTAGATACTTCAGCCGAAAAGAATTAAGAGGAAAGAAAATGATTAACCTCGAACTGCCGAAGTTCCTCAAGGCGGGCGCGTCCCAGTCGCATCAGGCCGCCGCTGAGATCTTCCGACCGATTTCCCGTAAGTACGATCTCGCTGAGCACGAGTACCCGAAGGAACTCGACACCCTTGCCTCCATGATGGACGGCATGGCAGATGGTGGCCGTGGCTTCTCCGGTGCTTCCGGTGGACGTGGTGACGATAAGAAGCCGAAGCGCACCGGTGTAAAAAACGGTGGCAACATGGCTTCGCTGCTCAACGTTATTGAGACCTGCTGGGGTGACGTGGGTCTGACCCTGTCCCTGCCGTACCAGGGTCTAGGTAACGCAGCTATCGCAGCTGTTGCTACCGATGAGCAGCTGGAGGCTTTCGGTAAGACCTGGGCTTCCATGGCAATTACCGAGCCGTCCTTCGGTTCTGACTCCTCCGCAGTTTCCACCACCGCCAAGCTCGATGGTGATGAGTACGTCATCAACGGTGAGAAGATCTTCGTCACTGCTGGTGAGCGTTCCGACTCCGTCGTTGTGTGGGCGACCCTGGACAAGTCCAAGGGCCGTGCTGCCATCAAGTCCTTCCTGGTGAAGAAGGGCACTCCGGGCTTCACCGTTGAGCGCCTGGAGGAGAAGCTGGGTATTCGTTCCTCGGATACCGCAGTGCTCCGCCTGGACAATGTCCGCGTTCCGAAGGAGAACCTGCTGGGTTCCCCGGACATTGATGTTAAGAAGTCCTTCGCCGGCGCAATGGCGACCTTCGACAACACTCGTCCGCTGGTTGCGGGTATGGCCATCGGCGTCTCCCGTGCTTCGCTGGAAGAGCTGCGTCGCATCCTGGAAGAGGCTGGCATCGAGATTGACTACGATGCACCGGCACACACCCAGAGCGCTGCTGCAGCTGAGTACCTGAAGCTGGAGTCCGATTGGGAGGCTGCATACCTCCTGGCTCTGCGCGCTGCGTGGATGGCTGACAACAAGCAGCCGAACACTCTGGAAGCTTCCGAGTGTAAGGCCAAGGCCGGCCGTGCAGGCACCGAGATTTGCCTCCGTGCCGTTCAGCTGGCAGGTACCTTCGGTTACTCTGAGCGTAACCTGCTGGAGAAGTGGTCCCGCGACGTCAAGATCCTGGACATCTTCGAAGGTACCCAGCAGATTCAGCAGCTGGTCGTTGCTCGCCGCACCCTGGGCCTGTCCTCCAAGGAACTGAAGTAGTTACAGTTTCAGAGCAATCTACATACTGGTGAGCCGGTAAAAGCTCACAAAGATGCTCAAGCCACATTTTCCTAAAACACCGTCCTGCCATGACTTGGTAGGCGGTGTTTTATTTTGCGCTGTTTTGGCCGTGTGTCTCTTGTCGTTGCGTTCCTATTTTTCTGAGATTAGAGGGAGAGTTCATCTAATTTTCATCTTTAGGTTCTAGGCTTATTTGCCATGAGCATTTCCCGCCGGGCCTACCTCTCTGTTGCAACTCTTGCTGCAAGTTCAATGGCCGTCGCGAAAACCTCGGGAGCGTACGGCCTTGAGTACGTCACGTCGGGTCTGGGGCTTACCCAGTCGGATTCCAAGTCGTGGCAGGTACTGGCTAGCGACTTGGAGGTCATCACTGTCACAGACACGTCAGTGGCATTTACATGGGCAACATATGCTCCGGGAGTGCAGACAGCGTATGGCTTCATTAAGCCGACCGTTCCTTCGGATGAGCGGGTGCTGCTTGGTCCTGCGGATTCAACGCAGTTAGAGCTCGTGCACGAGGGGTACTCAGAGTCGGGCTACCACCATGTGGTCATTGACGGGTTGGAGCCGGGACGGGAGTACCGCTTTGAGTGCTGGTCACACAACTGTCGCGCGGTTCCGTCGCTGAATATCACCATGAGCAAAACGGCACCGGAGAAGACAGGCGTCGTAAGCACTCTGCCAGCGCTGGAGGGTGCACATTTGGCGACGTTCGCGCTGACGAATGACACACACATTGGTAAGCCCAATCATGACGGCATTCGCATTGGCAACCTCGGTCTTTCCTCCGGTCCGGGAGAGCAGCCTTTTGCCTCTATGCAATTGCAGGGTCTGGTGGACACGGTAAAGGCTGCCGGGTTAGACACTCTCGTCATCAATGGCGATTGCACGGATAGCAACCGCCCTGAGGAGTATGACGAACTCATCAGGGTTTTGGATACTTTCGGTGAGTTTGGGAAAAACTGGTTTGTCACCCGTGGTAATCACGATGTGCACCCGCCCGGGCTACCCAATATCAATGGTTTCCGGGGACGCGGAATCCGCAAGGGCAAGACCGCGGTTCCGGATTACTTCAGCCAGCGTCTTGTGCCGACGCAGCAGCACTGGTCGACTCGCGTCGGCGAAGTGCGCCTCATCGGTGTTGATACCGCCGAGTTTGGTTATGCAGGTGGACGTATTAATGAGCGGCAGATGCGTGCATTGCGTGCCGAACTCGCAGACGATCCAGAGCGTCCGACAATTTTGTTTGCGCATCACCCGTTTACTCAGGATGCGGTGCGTTCGCATTTCGGTGGTGAGGCATTCATGGTCGAGGCGCAGCAGGCCAAGATTTTTCAGGAGATTCTGGCCGCCACGCCGGGTGCCAAAGGCGTGTTCGCTGGTCATACGCACCGCAGCCGCCGTGGTATCGCTGACTACGGGGATACGGACTTCTGTGAGCGGGGTGCGGCACTCGGCTATCCGGGTGGATACACACAGATTCGAGTTCACACTGACGGTTACCAAATTAGCTACCACCGCACCACAACACCGCAGTCGCTGGCCTGGTCAACGAAGACTCGTTGGTCGATGTTCGGGTTGGAGCCAGAGTTTATGCTGGGAAAGATCTCCGATCGGAACTACGTCAATTTCTTCAAGAACAAAGTGCCACTCTGAGCTAGTGCTAGCTTCAAGCAGGGTACGCTGGGCAACGCATAGTGTTAATGGAAAATACGTAGTGGCAAGTTCCGCTGTGGGCGAAGTCGCAAGCCACCACGTTATTGGCCGAGCACAAGTGTGGCTCTGAAGTAATAAGGAATTTAGCGATGACCGACCAGTACAACCCGCGTTCGTCCTCCCCGCAGGATTGGGAGCAGGACGGTTATGCAACATCTGCCTGGGAGCAGCCGCAGGGTGGGGCTCAAGACGAGTACCAGCCTCAGTACCAGTACCAGTCGCAGGGGCCGAACCAGGGAGGTTCACCCCAGCAGTATCCGGCTTATCAGCAGGCTCCGGCACCTGAGCAGAAGAGCAACAACGGTCTGTACGTGGTTTTGGGCATCGTCGGTGTCGCACTTGCAGCGGTCGCCGGTATCGGTGGCGCGTACTACCTGAATAATTCCTCCGATAATTCCCCGCAGTCTCCCGATACGGTTGCGGCAGGGGACTCGTCGTCAAGCACTGCGTCCCCGGCGCCGGTGGAGACGTACACGGAAACCTATACCCAGACCGTCGAGCCGGAAACGACGAAGCAGCCGGAGAGCAGCGCTCCTACCACTACGCAGCGGGGAAATTTTGGTCTTCGCGCGTTCGGTATGAATCGCGATGATATCGATGCCAAAGGTTGGGTTGGCAGTACCGCTCGCTGCTCGGGTGGGTATTACGCGCGTGTGTTGGCGGAGACTTCTTCGGGTAAGGCCGTGATTTGTGAGAACTCCAATAACCGCCAGCAGCGCCATTACATTGGTGACTTCGGTGAGATTTCGGATACCCCGGATGCGTACACAGTAGATAGTTTCTCCGGGAACCGTGCTGTCGCGAAAAATGGTGGCTACACGTATACCGTCACTCCGAATGCGGTAACCGTGACCCAGGACGGCGAAGAGATTTTCCGTGAGCCCGTCACGGACTACGGTGTTTTGAACGCTGGCTAATCAGCTCTAGTTCTTCCTAGGACACGCAAAAAGGACGCGGTAAATTCCATAACGGAAGTTTTTACCGCGTCCTTTTCGTGTCTGCCGTTCGCTTTACGACGGTCCCTGCGCCCTAAGCCACCTTCTCCTCGGTGACATTCTCCCACGGCTTCGGCAGGTGGCGAGGAACCACCTTGCCGACTGCGTTGCGTGGCAGTTCATCGAGGAACACGGTCTCGCGCGGAACGGCGAATCGGCTGAGGCGCTGCTTGACGTATGTGCGAATCTGCTCATTGGTCAGGGCGCGGCCCTCAGGGGAGTCGTCGCGGACAACCCAGGCGACCAGGGCCTGACCGAAGCGCTCATCCGGGACACCTGCGACTGCGCACTCGCGGATACCCTCGAGCTGGCTGAGTGCATCTTCGGTCTGGCGTGGGAAGACGTTCTCGCCACCGGAGACAATCATGTCGTCCTCGCGACCGGAGATGTAGAGCAAGCCGTTTTCCATGCGACCCAGGTCACCGGTACAGACCATGCCGTCAATGACCTGCTTGTCCGCGCCCGGGCGGGTGTAGCCCTCGTATAGCATGTTGTTGCCCACGAAGATACGACCGGTCTCGCCGTCGGCGACGCGGTTGCCGTCTTCGTCGAGAATCTGGACACGAGTGCCCAGCGGTGCGCGACCTGCCGTGGTCGGATTTGCCTTGAGCTCATCCGGGGTAGCAATGGTTGCCCAGCTGACCTCGGTGGAGCCGTACTGGTTGTAGAGAACCGGTCCGAAGCGCTCGAGGGTCTTGGTGACAATTCCCTCCGGAATGGCCGAACCACAGGATGCGATGACCTTCAGTGATGTCGCGCCGATGTCGTAGTTGTCTGGGAGAATCTCAATCATGCGCTGCAGCATGGTCGGCACCAGGAAGATGGTGTGCGGAGAGTGCTGTTCGATAATGCGGAGGCTGTCGGCTGGATCGAACTTGCGGCGCATAATCATGGTGGAACGCAGTGCGATGCACAGCTGTGCGGTTGCGAAGCCCCAAGTGTGGAACAGCGGAGCCGCAAGGTAAGCCGGGCGGCGCTGACGCAGCGGAATTCGACTCATGATGGAAGATGCCGGCATCCAGCTGCGCGGCTCCGGACGCTTGGCACCCTTTGGAGTGCCGGTGGTTCCGGAAGTCAGAATAATAACGCGGCCACGGCGCGGGCGGCTTGGCAGCTCGGCGGTCGGCCACTTTGCCGGCGGTGCAGTCTTCAGCATCTCCTGCATGGAGGTCCAGCCCTCGCGAACACAGGAGGTATCACCGTAGTTTTCAAACCACGACACTGCGACCGGGCATTCATCGAAGTCCTCCGGCAGCATGTGAGTGAATTCCTCATCAATGAACAGGAAGTCAATCTTCTGCTCGCGAATTACAGCTAGAGTCTGCTCGGCAGCGGCGCCAGTATTGAGCAGCACCAGGTCGGTGCCGAGGCGACCGTGGGCGCACAGAGCCATAATGAAACCGCGGTGATTGCGAGCCAGCACACCGATGCGGTTGCGCTGCTGAATATCGCCGTGGCGGAGTGCCCGCGCCAGGGCAGTGGAGCGCTCGTGCAGCTCCTCGTAGGTCAGCGAGCCGCCGTCATCAATAATCGCGGTGTGGTGCGGATCGCGGCCGGCTGCGATGCCGAGGAGACCAGCTGGCAGGAAGTCCCAGCGGTAGATGGAATTTAATGCCTTACCAGCCGCGCCGGGTCCCATCGAGCCGAGGACACCAGCTTGCGTCACCGGTGCGAGACCGAGAACGAGGTCCGAGGTAGCTCGCGAAGCTTTGCGCACCTTATTGAGAATCGAGGTCTGTGGATCAGATGTCATAGTCACTCATCTTCCGTGGTTCATGTCCTGTGGTCTTCGGAGAGGCCTAATCAGGCGAAACCTCATCGGTAGGACCGCCGATTTAGTTTCTTTTACAGTAAGAATAAGTGTCCTAGGTCACTTTTGTGTAGCTTTTTGCAAAATTTTTTTATCAGAAACGAATAGTTGTGAAGACCTGAGGCGTGACCAGGGAGTACGTTCAAAAGTGCGGGGCTTTTTCTGTCTCGAGAAATGTTGTCGCCGCACTTAGGGTCTCCGTTTTGAGGTAATTTCTCTAGGAAAAGTTCTTGAAAGATGTTCCAATCCAACTGCGCTCTCGTCGCAGTAGTGGAGGGTGAGGCCATCCGATATGACTTAGGGGAACCCATGAAGTCCAGTCTCAAGCATCAAACTTTCCTACGTATTTCGGCGACCCGAGTCGCCGTAGTCGGAGCAGTCGCAACCGGTGCGGCCTTCGGTCTTGCAGCTTGTGGCGATAGCGATGACGTCGATCCGGCACCTGTCGAGACCACTCCGGTGACGTCGACTGAGGAGCTGGACGATGATCGCGATGATCGCGATGATTGCGATGATGACGACCGGGATGATGGCCACGACGATCGCGTGAACAACTAGGCGTCCGTTCCAGGATGAAATTGCCGTTGCACCTCTCTCGACCAGGCTGTTCGCTACTGGCGTACGGCTATAGGGATTAATCTGTGTCACGTCGCGTTTAAGCTAGGTGAAACAACCTTTATTGAATTACGGCAAAAATAGACACTTGAAAGGGCAGTGATGTTCGAGAGGTTTACGGACCGAGCACGTCGCGTTGTCGTCCTGGCACAGGATGAGGCACGCGAGCTCAATCACAATTACATCGGCACGGAGCACATCCTGCTCGGCCTGATTAGTGAAGGCGACGGTGTGGCTGCCAAGGCGCTGGAGTCCATGGGTATTTCCCTGGACGCTGTGCGCTCTGAGGTGGTCGACATTATTGGTCGTGGCTCCCAGCCGCCGAGCGGTCACGTGCCGTTTACCCCGCGTGCAAAGAAGGTGCTGGAGTACTCTCTGCGCGAGGCTCTGCAGCTGGGTCACAAGTACATCGGTACGGAGCACCTGCTACTCGGCCTGATTCGTGAGGGCGAAGGTGTTGCTGCTCAGGTCCTGGTTAAGCTCGGCGCTGACCTGCCGCGCGTACGTCAGCAGGTTATTCAGCTGCTCAGCGGTTTCCAGGGCGATGAGTCCGATGGTTCTCCGGAGCAGCGCCCGGTCGGCGCCACCTCCGGCGCTCGTGTGCAGGAAGGCAACCACCAGTCCGGTTCGCTGGTGCTCGATCAGTTCGGTCGTAACCTGACCGTGGCTGCACGCGAGGGCAAGCTGGATCCGGTTATTGGCCGTGAGAAGGAAATCGAGCGCATTATGCAGGTTCTTTCTCGCCGTACCAAGAACAACCCTGTGCTGATTGGTGAGCCGGGTGTCGGTAAGACCGCCGTTGTGGAGGGTCTCGCTCTGGACATTGTCAACGGCCGTGTGCCGGAGACGCTGAAGGATAAGCAGCTTTACTCTCTCGACCTGGGCTCGCTGGTTGCGGGTTCCCGTTACCGCGGTGACTTCGAGGAGCGTCTGAAGAAGGTGCTCAAGGAGATTAACCAGCGCGGTGACATCATCCTGTTTATTGACGAGATTCACACGCTGGTCGGTGCCGGTGCTGCAGAGGGCGCAATTGACGCGGCCTCGATTCTGAAGCCGAAGCTGGCTCGCGGTGAGCTGCAGACCATCGGTGCTACCACTTTGGATGAGTACCGTAAGCACATCGAGAAGGACGCCGCTCTTGAGCGTCGTTTCCAGCCGGTGAACGTGCCGGAGCCGAGCGTGGATCTCACTATCGAGATTCTGCGCGGTGTCCGCGATAAGTACGAGGCTCACCACCGTGTCTCCATCTCGGATAAGGCACTGGTTGCCGCAGCTACCCTCTCGGATCGCTACATCAACGACCGCTTCCTTCCGGATAAGGCTGTTGACCTGATCGATGAGGCCGGTGCTCGTATGCGCATCAAGCGCATGACTGCCCCGGCTGACCTGCAGGAGATTGACTCCAAGATTGCCGATGTGCGTCGCCAGAAGGAAGCCGCCATCGACGAGCAGGACTTTGAGAAGGCCGCTGGTCTGCGCGACAAGGAGCGCAAGCTGGGCGAAGAGCGCCGCGAGCGCGAGAAGAAGTGGCGTGCGGGCGAGTCCGACACCATCGCTGAGATTGGTGAGGAGCAGATTGCGGAGGTCCTGGCTTCCTGGACTGGCATTCCGGTGTTCAAGCTCACCGAGGAAGAGTCCTCGCGTCTGCTGCGCATGGAGGATGAGCTGCACAAGCGCATTATCGGTCAGGAAGAGGCCGTCAGTGCTGTCTCCCGCGCTATTCGTCGTACCCGCGCTGGTCTGAAGGACCCGAAGCGTCCGTCCGGTTCGTTTATCTTCGCCGGCCCGTCTGGTGTTGGTAAGACCGAGCTGTCGAAGGCCCTGGCCGAGTTCCTCTTTGGTGAGGAAGACGCACTCATTCAGATTGATATGGGTGAGTTCCACGACCGCTTCACCGCTTCGCGCCTCTTCGGTGCTCCTCCCGGATATGTCGGCTACGAAGAGGGCGGCCAGCTCACCGAGAAGGTGCGCCGCAAGCCGTTCTCCGTCGTGCTTTTCGACGAGATTGAGAAGGCCCACAAGGAGATTTACAACACCTTGCTGCAGGTCCTGGAAGACGGTCGTCTGACTGACTCGCAGGGTCGAGTGGTGGACTTCAAGAACACGGTTCTGATCTTCACCTCGAACCTGGGTACCAGCGACATTTCCAAGGCTGTTGGTATGGGCTTCTCGGGCGTCGGCGAGGCCGATGAAGACGGCAAGTACGAGCGGATGAAGGACAAGGTCCACGACGAGCTGAAGAAGCACTTCCGTCCGGAGTTCCTGAACCGTATCGACGAGATTGTGGTCTTCAAGCAGCTGAGCCAGGCCGAGATTGTTCAGATGGTCGACCTCATGCTGGCCCGCGTCAGCGACCAGCTCGGTGAGAAGCGCATCACCATGGAGATTTCCGACCGCGCCAAGAACCTGCTGGCCAAGCGTGGCTTTGATCCGGTGCTCGGTGCCCGTCCGCTGCGTCGCACCATCCAGCGCGAGATTGAGGATCAGCTCTCCGAGAAGATTCTCTACGGTGAGGTTGGTCTCGGCGAGACCGTCTTCATCGATGTCGAAGGTTGGGATGGCGAGTCCAAGGACGTCGACAAGGCGAAGTTCACCTTCACCAACAAGGGCAAGGCCGGTAACGTTGATGCCGACGGCGGTGCTCTGGGGGAGTCTGAGGAAGACAAGGACGTTCTCGGTAGCGCTGACGGCACCCTGAGTGTTGAAGCCGACGACATCGAAGGTGCTGCCGACCAGGCCGCTGCCGAGGTCGAATCCGATAACTCCGAGGGAGAGAACTAAATGGGGCTCCAATTTCGCAAGAAGCAGAACCTGGATAAGGACACCTGGCTGAACTACTCGGGTTCTGGAGTTTCTGGTTCTAAGCGCATCGGTCCGGTGACTATTAACAGCCGCGGCGGTTACACTGTCCGACTGGGCAAGGGCCTGACCTTCCGCGGTCGTTGGAAGAAGAAGTAGTTAGTGGCTGATGGCTGTCGGTGAGCATTTCACCGTCAGTACAGCTAGTGCGCTAGTGCTGCTAGCACACTAGTACCCCATTTTCTGATTCACCCACGCAAGCATCTCGTCGTGGGTGAGCACGTAGGCAAGGCCGTGCGTCCCATCACTGAGGTCAGTATCGACCTCCACATAGGTGATGTCGGCGCCGGCCTTTTGCCATTTCTGCACAAGTTCGCGTGCCGACGTCACCGGTAACACATCATCCAATGCGTTATGTGTGACGAATACGGGCATACTGGGCGTCTTTGTCCCCAGGGCCTGTTCGTCCACGTGGCGGCGAACGACGGGGGAGAGCTCCGACGAGCGCAGATTCTCCGCTATCCCTAAATCATTGGCTGTAAATGCCTTGGTGTCATTGCGGGGCCAACGTTCGACAGTAGCGCCAATGCATTCATCGGCGGTGAGCTTCAGGAAGTCCTGCCCCAGCGGGCTGAGCATGCGCTCGATTGGTTCTTTGGTCTCTGGGTACTCAGCAATTAATCCGTTCATAAAGTATCCGACGAGCCCCGCCAGCGCCGAGCCGCGAATATGCAGTGCGGTGTCGGTGAGATCGGCGGGAATCGCGCCGGCGTAGACCGCGCGAATATTTAGCTCGGAGGAGTATTCCGCAGCTAGCTCCGCCGCTGCAGCGGTGGCGCTTCCGCCCTGTGAGTAGCCGAACAGCGCAATGGGAGTATCTGTAGGCAGTTGCAAAGTTTCAATAGCCGCTCTTGCCATATCGAGCGTGTTATTCCCGGCAATCTCACGGTTGAGATACGGATGTACTCCAGGCGTGCCGAGCCCCTGGTAATCCACAATGGCGACATTCCATCCCTGTGCTAGCAGCTGCGGTGCCGGGGGTGTCGGAGGTGCCTCGTAGCGCAGCGCAACCGAACTGGCACAGTTATCGGCCATCCCGAGAGTTCCCGGCGCAATCACCGCCAGGGGGCGTGGGGACTTCTCCGACCAGTGGGCATAGGGCTGCAAAATCGTGCCGGACACGGCTGTCTGGCGGTGATCGCGTGCGCCTGTGGAGGAAAACACGACCCGCTGTGCGCGTGCGGGCGCATTGACCGGAAATGGCGTCTTCGTAATTACCTGCCCCGGAGGCAATCGCTTCACCGTAGAAGAGTCAGAATCCGAGGAACCGAAGCCAGTCGCTCCTAGGCCATCCACCGCCGAGCAACCACCGAGCGTTCCCACGCTAGAGCCCAGAAGAGCAACTCCAAGCACTGCGCTCAGCGCAATTCTGCGCTTACGAGCCCCAAAGAGACAGCGCTGGCGCTGAAATCGATGGGACGAGGCATTCATGTTCCCAATTCTAGGCAAGGAACTTGTTCGAATCTGGTCATTACTGAAGCATTGCCTCCGGTTTAACTTGGCAACTGGAAGCGGCCATCAGGAGTTTGCTCCGCAAGGCCGTCGTCAAGCAGGGAAAACAGTGCGCGGGAACGCTGATGCGCATCATCCCAGACCGCATCGAGAGCGGCCTGTTCGACGGGGGAGTTGGCGGCGCGGAGCACGTCGAGAAGCAAGCCTCTGACTTGGCGGTCGGTGCCTTCGAACTTCTGCACACGCCGTTTAGCGGCGGCGATTTCGTGGTCTTCGGGTTCGGGGCGACCGGCGGCAACCCAGGCGCAACTGGTAGCGATGGGGCAGACCTCGCACTCGGGTGTCGTTCGACAGACAGTAGCGCCGAGTTCCATGAGTGCGACGGAAGTCTCGGCCGCAGTCGTGGGGTCGAATGGTAGGAACTCTTCGACGAGCGCCATGTCGGCGCGTTTGGCGATGCCGGGTAGGTACGTGCCCTGGCGGTGTCGTCGGAGTACGCGGCGCACGTTGATGTCCACCACCGGCGTGCGCGCGCCAAAAGCAAACGCCGCTACCGCCCGAGCGGTGTAGTCCCCTACCCCCGGAAGGGCTAACAGTGTGTCCACGTCGCTCGGCACTTCGCCGTCGTGCTTTTCGACGATCTTTTCTGCGCATTCACGCAGCCGGAGTGCACGTCGGGGATAGCCGAGTTTTCCCCACATACGCAGAACTTCATCCTTGGGCGCGACTGCCAAATCGGCTGGGGTGGGCCATTTTTCCAGCCAGGCGTGCCACGAGGGGATCACCCGGGCGACGGGAGTCTGTTGACTCATCACTTCGCTGACGAGCACAGCCCATGGTGAAGTGCCTTCTTCGCGCCAGGGAAGTGGCCGCATGTTGGTGCGATACCAATCACGTAAGGCGGCATCGACGTGTTCGTCGAAGTCGTCGGATTGGTTAATTGCAGAGGTCAATCTACATTCTCGCTTTCCCATAAACAGCGGAGTCGTTGCACAATATAGCTATGAGCAATTCTGAGAGGACTCCTGAAAGTGTATGGCAATCGATGGTGCGCGGAAACCTCCGCTTCTGTGAGAGCAAGACTGCGCATCCTCGACAGGACTTGGTTCGTCGTAAGCAGCTGACTCAGGGGCAGAAGCCCAAAGCCGTTGTGTTGGCTTGCTCGGATTCCCGCGCACCGGTGGAGATCATTTTCGATCAGGGTCTGGGCGATGTATTTGTGATTCGTACCGCCGGTGAGATCACCGACCTGTCGGTGCTGGCTTCGCTGGAGTTCGCGGTTGATGGTCTTGGAGTTTCGCTGGTGATTGTTCTCGGCCACGAGTCCTGCGGCGCTGTGGCTGCGGCGAAGAATGCACTGGACGGTGGCGACCTGCCGGGTGGTTTCCAGCGTGTGCTGATTGAAAAGGTCACCCCGTCGCTGTTGGCGGCTCGCAAGGATGGCGAGACTGAAATCGACGAATTTGAGCGTCGCCACGTGCGCGAGATTGTTAATCATATTATTGATCGCTCACCGGAGATTTCGTCGCGACTGGAGACCGGCGAGGTGGGCGTTGTCGGTATGCGGTACCGCTTGGAGGATGGACGCGCTGAGACCGTCGTTACCCATGGAGTCAGCGAGAACCCGCTAACCTAAATGTGTGACCAATAAGCTGCCTCCAGAAATCTACCGGCGTCGGCGTATCGCCGCGGCGGTGTTGCTCGTTATCATCCTCGTTCTCCTGGGCTGGGGTATTTCCGCACTGGTAAACCGGGACAGCGAGGATTCTGAACCGGTGAATGTCACCAGGGATGACGGGAAAGAGGTGACCCCTCCGGAACAGCCTAAGGAACCTTACGCGCCTAAGTCTGACAAGGACTCGAAGAACGACAAGTCTGACAAGTCTGACAAGGACGCCAAGAAGGGCGACAAGGAAGGCGAAGACTCCTCGAAGGATGACGCTCAGGCGGCGCTTGCGAACAAAAAGGACTGTACCCTTGCAGATCTACAGGTGACAGCCACCTCGGATCAGCCGAACTACGGCGATGAGCAGCCGACTCTGGCGATTACCGTCCACAATCCCACCGGTGGCGAATGCCGCGTGAACCTCGATGAGCAGCAGTTGCGCTTCGAGGTGTACGACCTGGCAACGTATGAGCGAGTCTGGTCGGATGTGGACTGCAATGACTCCGAAGGCCACGGTGAACTGGTATTGGCACCGGGTGAGGAAGTCAACTATGCCGCCACCTGGTCGCGTCTGACCTCGGCGCCGAACAAGTGCTCCGAGGAAGACCGGGTCCCAGTTCCCTCCGGGTCGTACATCTTCTACGGCGTGATTGGTGACAACAACTCTGACGCCTACACGTTCAACATGCGCTAGCGCTTAGCTCCTAACCCAAGCTCAATGGCCTCGGCAACGGTGCCTGCTTCCAGCAGCCGCATCCCTGCCGGGCCTTTTGCGACTCTGGGCACAATTGCCGTGTCGAAGCCCATTCGATGAGCTTCCTTAAGGCGCCACTCCAAATCGGTCACTCGCCGCACTTCGCCGGCCAACCCCAGTTCGCCGAGTGCAATGGTTTTGTCCTGGAAGGTCCGCTTAGTCATGGATGAGGCCAGTGCCAGCGCAATCGCCAGGTCTGCGGCAGGCTCCGACAGCGTCATTCCGCCGACGGTGGACACGTACATCTCCATGCGGGCCAACTGCTTGAAGTTACCGTGTTCAGTCAGCACGGCCGCGACCATCGGCACGCGCCTCGGGTCGAGACCAGAGACATTGCGTCGTGGATTATGTGCCTCGGTGTTGATTACCAGGCCCTGCACCTCCGCCAGCAGCGGTCTGCGGCCATCCATGGCCACGGTAATTGCAGTTCCCGAGGTCGGCGTTCGGTGATGCAAAAACAGCCCCGAGGGATCCTCAACTTCCGCAATACCGCCCGCGGTCTGCTCGAAGCAGCCCACCTCATCGGTGCTGCCGAAGCGGTTTTTCAGACCCCGCAAGAAGCGTAGCCCCGAGTGTCTATCGCCTTCGAAGTTGAGCACCACATCAACGAGGTGCTCCATCGTGCGCGGGCCGGCCACATTGCCGTCCTTGGTCACGTGCCCTACCAAGAAAATCGCAGTCCCGGTCTCCTTTGCCAACGCCGCCAGGGCAGAGGTTACGGCGCGGGCCTGAGCAACGCCACCGCGAGCACCTTCGACGTCGGCACGCATCGTCTGCACGGAGTCCACAATGAGCAGACCGGGGGAGAGCTCTAGTGTCAGATCGATGACGTCCTCGATATTCGACACCGCCGACAGGTACAGCGAGTCCGACAGCGCGCCAGTGCGCTCAGCACGCAGTCGCACCTGACCGACCGACTCCTCACCTGTGACGTAAAGTGTCGGCCCCAAATCGCCGTCCGCGCAGCGATAGGCCACTTCAAGCAGCAACGTCGACTTACCAACCCCCGGCTCGCCGGCCAAGAGCACCAACGAACCCGGCACAATACCCGAACCGAGCACCCGATCCAGCTCATCGATGCCCGTGCGCACCGCGTGCGCAGCCTTGGCGGAAATCCCGGTAATGGCTGTCAGTTCAGAAGAAGAAGTGGGGATTCGATTTGTTGCGGATGTCTCGGCGAGGAAACGTTCCTCCGCCTCGTCGTCAAGCGCGCGCTGTGCTAAACGCTGGCTCTTAGCCGCGACGGAAGTGGAAGATGCTTTACGACGGTCACCTCGCGTGCCGGGCTCCGTTGTGGCAGTACTCCGGCGACGTTGCTTGGCTGCCCGGGCGGCGATTTTGTCCTCAAGGGTGGAGCCGGACTTCCCGCTGCTGGAGCGGATAGTGACCTTCTCCAGCGTGCCCCACTCTTTGCAGTTGGGACATTGACCAACCCATTTCGACACCTGCCAACCGCATGCCGAGCATTCGTAGGCTTCGTCTTTGGTCTTGGCCACGGTGCAACCGCCTTTGCTTTAAACGAGGGGCGACAGACCCGACAACGTTTGGTGCGGGATGTGCGGGAAATGTCGCTAAAAAAAATTGCCCCAGATACGCGAGAACGGGCCAGGGCAGAGTCAATGACATGTGTCAAGGACTGACTGTACCGCCGTGGCCCGTATCAAGCGACCAATCGCCCATGCCCGCTCGATGAAGCTCCTCGCGTTATTTGCGGGACAGGACTGCGCTGTACCAGCGCTAATAGTGCGCTGCGCGTGAACAGCGCAGGAACCGCGCCGTGCTGCGCTTACTTGGATTCAATCATACCGTCAGCACCGCGGTTCGGTGCGCCAGCTTCCAGAATGTCAGCGGAGACGGTGATGTCCAGGTCGTAGGTGTTGGTCTGGCCCTGTGGGTCAGTGAACTCGAAGGTGGCCTCGCGGTTCTGGCCGGCAGCGCTGCTCTTGTCGCCAACCAGGGTGCTCGGGTCCAACTCATTGGTGTAGTACGCGATGCAGCCGGTGTTGTCCTTAGCGGTCTTAGCCAGCGGATCGATGACGGACTTCGGGCCGGCAACGATCTGGCACTCACGCGGCAGGGAGTTCTCGCCCTTGGCCGCCTTAGCGAAGGAAGGAGTCTCAGCGACCTTCTTCAGCTCAACCTCGCCGATACCTTCAACGGTGACGGACTTCAGCGTGTAGACCGACTCGGTAGCGCGCTGCTGGTTGCTGGCGGAGAACTTCAGACCAGCGGTACCAGCCTCCGGGTCAACCAGGATGTGAGCGTCGCGGATGTTGACGAAGCCAAGAGCCGAGTTGGTGTTCTCAGCACCCTTGCCGGCAGCATCTTCGCCGCCGTTCATCGCACCGTCGACAGCCGGGTGCTGATTTGCGGTCTGCGAAATCTGACCGGCGCCACAAGCAGCAAGTGCAACTGCAGATGCTGCGGAGACGGTGATGAGAGCGCTGCGGCGAAGTACGGACTTGAAGGCCATGACTAGATTTCCTCCAGTAGCTTGAGGATGGGCGATAGGATTTTCAGTATTTAAAGAACACCTTAGTGTCTTCCTAAGATGTTCTCATACTACCCGTAAAATCATGGGGGGACATGATAGGGTGGAAGGCCGTTGGAAAGGGCGTGTGCATTACATGGAATTCAGCATTGGCGATACCGTAGTTTATCCGCACCACGGAGCTGCGAAAATCGAAAACATCATTGAACGAGAGCTTAACGGTGAGACCGTTCAGTACCTTGTACTGCAGATTCTGCAGAGTGATCTGAATATCCAGGTGCCCGCCAAGAATGCCGAGCTGGTCGGTGTCCGCGATGTTGTCGGTGAAGAGGGACTGCTGAAGGTCTTCTCCGTTTTGCGTGAGACCGACGTGGAAGAGGCCGGCAACTGGTCTCGTCGCTACAAGGCCAACCAGGAGCGCCTGGGTTCGGGCGACATTAACAAGGTCGCTGAGGTAGTTCGTGACCTGTGGCGCCGCGATCAGGACCGCGGTCTGTCCGCCGGCGAAAAGCGTATGTTGAGCAAGGCTCGCCAGGTTCTCGTCGGTGAGCTCGCGCTTGCCGACGGCGTTGATGAGGCCAAGGTCGAGGAAGTTTTTGCCCGCGTCGATGCCACTATCGAGCGTCACCGCGCGCTGGCACAGGAAGGTGCCGCTGGTGAGAAGAAGGATGAAGCCGACGATAAGCCGGTGGACCTGGACGCAGACGCATAAGTCGTCTCCCTTCCCCGGTTCCTTCCAGTAGGGATTTTCTGCACTTTTCCGGGTAACGGCTAGCGCACACACATTGTCCGTGTGCGCTAGCCGTTTTCTCTTTTTCACCCGTATCTATTTCCCCGCTATGCTCGGGGCTGTGACTTTTCAAATCTTCGATACCGCAACCCGCCAACTGAAGGATTTTGAGCCTCTCCGCGAGGGGCATGCCTCCATTTACCTGTGCGGTGCGACTCCGCAGGCTCAGCCGCACATTGGCCATGTTCGCTCTGGCGTGGCCTTTGATATCTTGCGCCGTTGGCTGATCGCCAAGGGGTATGACGTCGCGTTTGTGCGTAACGTCACCGATATCGATGACAAGATCTTGAATAAGGCCGCCGAGCACGGCCGCCCTTGGTGGGAGTGGGTCTCCCGCTTTGAGCGCGAATTTACCTGGGCCTACAACCAGCTCGGTGTTCTTCCGCCGAGCGTTGAGCCGCGTGCCACCGGACATGTCACTCAGATGGTGGAGTATATGCAGCGTCTGATGGATAACGGCTTCGCCTACGCTGTCGATGGCAGCGTCTATTTTGACGTGGACGCCTGGTCCAAGGCTGAAGGCAGCGACTACGGTAGCCTGTCCGGCAACCGCGTTGACGAGATGGAGCAGGGCGAGACCAACACTCCGGGCAAGCGCGGTGCGCACGATTTCGCGCTGTGGAAGGCGGCCAAGCCGGGCGAGCCCTCGTGGCCGACGCCGTGGGGCAATGGCCGTCCGGGCTGGCACCTGGAGTGCTCCGCCATGGCCACCTACTACTTGGGCTCGGAGTTCGACATCCACTGTGGCGGTCTCGACCTGCAGTTCCCGCACCATGAAAACGAGATTGCGCAGTCGCACGCAGCCGGCGACGGCTTTGCTCGCTACTGGATGCACAATCACTGGGTCACAATGGCCGGCGAAAAGATGTCGAAGTCGCTCGGCAACGTGTTGTCCGTGCCGCATATCCTGACCATGGTTCGTCCGGTTGAGCTGCGTTACTACCTCGGTAGTGCGCACTACCGCTCCGTGCTGGAGTACTCCGAGGAGGCTCTGCAGGAAGCGGCAGCGGGCTACCGTCGTATCGAGGCGTTTATGCACCGTGCCGTCGATAAGCTCGGCGATATCGAAATCGGTGAGTGGACGCCGGCGTTCGAAGCAGCGCTCGACGACGACCTCGCCGTCCCACGCGCGCTCGCGGAAATCCACAACGCTGTCCGTGGAGGCAATCAGGCGCTTGCCGACGGCGACGAGACCAAGGCCAAGGAGATTGCCGGTGCTGTCCGCGCTATGGCCGCAGTCCTTGGATTCGATCCGCTGAATGAGCAGTGGGCAACCTCCGATTCTGGTTCTGATGCAGCAATGCATGCGCTCGGTGTGCTGGTTGAGCACCAGTTGGAGGAGCGCACCCGGGCTCGTGCAGAGAAGGACTGGGCTACGGCTGATGCTGTACGCGACCGTCTGAAGGAAGCGGGTATCGAGGTAACTGATACCGCGGATGGTCCAGCATGGTCTGTCGCTGACTAGGGCTGAAAAGCTGGCTTTAGGCTAAAGAAAACTATTAACAACAGGAAGCAGGTAGCTATGGCAGGCAACGGTCGTCGTGGTGCAGTGCGCAAGGCAAGCAAGAAGAACGTTGGCGGCTCCGGTGGCCAAAAGCGTGGCTTGCGTGGCAAGGGGCCGACCCCGAAAGCAGAGGACCGCGTTTATCACGCAGCTCATAAGCGGGCGAAAGAGAAGCGCCGCCGTGACTCGGGGCGTCATGAGCGCAAGGGGGATGGCACCGAGCTGGTAGTTGGCCGTAACCCGGTCGTGGAGTGCCTGCATGCAAAGGTGCCAGCGGCCGCGCTGATTGTGGCGCTGGGTACCGACAATGACGAGCGCCTGCAGGAGTCAGTGCGTATTGCTAACTCCCGTGGTATCCCGATTCGCGAGGTACCCCGCCACGAGTTGGACACCATGACCGGCAACACCATGCACCAGGGTATCGGCCTGCAGATTCCGCCGTACAAGTACGCATCTGTCGAAGATCTGATTGATTCTGTGGCCAAGACCGGCGAACCGGGTCTAATCGTCTGTCTGGATAACATCACGGACCCGCGCAACCTGGGGGCGGTGATTCGCTCGGTGGCTGCCTTCGGCGGTCATGGTGTGGTGATTCCGGAGCGCCGATCGGCTGCTATTACGGGTGTGGCCTGGCGTACCTCGGCTGGTACTGCGGCGCGTCTGCCAGTTGCGCGTGCGACCAACATGGTGCGCTCGCTCAAGCAGTTCCAGAAGGCTGGCTACCAGGTGGTCGGTCTGGATGCCGGTGGTGACCACACGCTGGACACTTACGACGGCACCACCCCGGTGGTTGTGGTCGTCGGCTCTGAGGGCAAGGGACTTTCGCGCCTGGTGCGCGATACCTGTGACACCATCATGTCCATTCCGATGACCGGCTGGGTTGAGTCGCTCAATGCTTCCGTTGCCGCAGGTGTGACTCTGAGTGAGTTTGCCCGCCAGCGCCGGGCAAAGAGCAGCGAGTAGCGCACTTGATGCCCCCGTGGACGTCATTATCGATTCGTTATCGTAACGGCGTTTACGTGGGGCATTTTGAGTTCTAGATTGTGGCCGGTACTTATGGCTACCCCCAGTAGTTCAATACTTTAGAAGTAATTCTATTCCCGGCGTGCGCTGCGGAAATACCCACATTAGTATCACTTTCAACAGAAAATTATCCGTCGTTTCCCGCGGGGAGGGCGGCAAATCATGCTCCTAGAAATGGGGGCGTAATTGGTCGTAGTTTAGGGATGCGCACGGACCTAGTGGTGGCTTGTATAGCTAGCTTTGGGTCACTGAGATGTCAGACCAAGACATTCTCAGCGTTGGTTTTTCTGTCTGCCGGGTCATCCCATTTCGGCAGCCTCGCAGTCTTAAAAGAGCTGGGGGTGTTGGAATCTTCTTTTGAGGATCCAGCAAAAATACGGGCAGTCCTTCGGTGGCGAGAGGGAAGACAGACGCGTCTTCACCATAATCGCCGCTCGAAGGGCTGCTCGGCGTTTTTATCATTGGCGTGTCTAATACTGCGCCGAAATTTACTTGTGACTACTTACTCCACTTGGCCGCCTGGACGTCGTCACGCGTTGCCTTGCGCGACTGCACTGTTCCGATGGCGTAGCAGATGAGGTAGATGACGAACGCGATTGTTGTCACTAGAACGCTGACCGGGATGCCCGGTGCAAGCGAGAGAACGATGCCGCCAACGGCCGCGACCTCGGCGAAAACGGTGGACAGAATGATGGCTTTGACAGGCGAGGCGGTGACGAATGCGGCCGCGGCGCCAGGGGTGATAATCAGGGCGATGACAAGCAGGGAGCCGACAATCTGCACGCCTTGGGCGGCGACGAGGCCGGTGAGAATTGCGAAGTAGATTGACAGCGTCTTGACATTGATGCCACAGGCGGCGGCCATGATGGGGTCGGCGGAGGCGAACAGTAGTGGTCGCCACTTCCAAGCGACCCCGCCGACGACGATGACGGCGACAATGGCCATGGTCCACAAAGAGGTGTCTGTCAGACCGATAATTTGTCCGGTGAGCAGTGAAAATGCCGTGCTTGTCCGGCCGGGGTAGAGGTGGATAAACAACACCGATAAGCCCATGCCGAAGCTCAAGACCACGCCCACGACCGCATCTTGGCGCCCTCGAAGCGACAGTGCCGCCAGGACTATTGCGATGAGCACCGATCCGATAATGGCACCGCTGCTGACACTGACGCCAAGCAGTAGAGCTGCGGATGCACCCATGAGTGCCAGTTCACTAGTGCCGTGGACGGTGAAGCTCATCTGTCGCATGACAATCAGCGGCGAGATGATCCCGGAAATCAGCCCAAGCAGAGCTGCAGCAATTAGGGCATTGTGGACGAACCCGACTTGAAGTAGGGCAGCGGTGTCGGAGAAATACTGAGCCATTAGGCGATAACCAACTTTCCCTCGACGCGGGCAACCACAATTTTGGTTTGGTAGAGCTCCGAGAGCGTCTCTGAGGTGATAATTTCCTCGACCGATCCGACCGCATGTCCATGCGGCGTCAGGTAGAGCACCCGGTCACAGACGCCCAGGATGGGGTTGATGTCGTGGGTGACAAAGACGACTGCCGTGTCATTTTCCCGGCGATGCCGGTCCAGGCGCTTGACCGTGGTTCGTTGTGCCGCAGGGTCGAGGGAGAGCAGAGGCTCGTCGCAAAGCAAAAAATCCGGTGCCGAAACGAGCGCCTGCGCCTGACGGACAAGCTGCTGCTGCCCGCCGGACAGCGTGCCGACGCGACGGTCTGCAATGCCCGTTGCGCCGACGAATTCGAGCATTTCGTCGGTGTCGGAGCGGTTCTTGCCGGCGGCTAGCTCGACGAGATCTCGCACTCGGATCGGCAGCGAGGGGTCGAACATCCGCTGCTGTGGAATGTAGCCCAGGTTCCCTTCGACTTTTACTGAACCGTGCGTCAGGCGGCGCATGCCCAGGGCGGTGGTCAGCAGCGTGGATTTGCCGACGCCGTTGGGACCCAGGATGGCCAAGAATTCACCGGGTTCGACATCCAAATTGAGACCGGACCACAGTGGTTCGACGGCTGCGTCAGTAAAAGTCAGTGAGGGCAAAGTTATGCGGACTCCATTTCGGACAGGGTTTGCTTGTAGAGGTCAAAGAAGGACTGGTCGGCGCTCGGCGACTCAAAAACATTGATGATTTTAATGCCCTTTGCCTTGGCTGCCTCGACAAGTCGCTGCGAGACCTGGTCGTGGGTCTGCGGTGCGTCGATGAGGTAGTCCAGCTCGCCGGACTCAATCAGCTTGAGCATTTCATTGACATCGCTTGCCGACGGCTCGGACTCATTCAGTGTGGACTGGCGGTAGCCCTTCGGGGTGATGTCCTTAACCTTCGTGTCCTTCAGGATGTCATCGGCCAGCGGGTGAACCTGAGCGACCTTAGCGGCCTGGAGCTTGCTCTTGGCCTCTTCGATGTCTTTGAGCTGCTCGTCGACGGTCTTAGTGTCGGCCTTGGCACCCATCTTGTTCAAAGCTTCGGCGAGCTGCTCTGCAGTTTCTTCAACCGCATCGGTGTCGTACCAGACGTGCTCGTTGGCCTCGCCATCGTGGTGGTGGTGCTCGTGGTCACCGTGCTCGTCCTGGCCTTCGTGGTCATGGCCGTGATCGTGGTCGTGACCCTCTTCCTGCGGCAGCGCAGAGATGATGACTTTGTCCTCGGCGTCACGCAGGGAGGCGGTCAACCATGCGTCGTAATGCCCGCCGCCTGCGACGAGAATGTCGGCCTGCTCTACCTTCGCCATGTCCGCTGCGGCTGGCTCGTAGGAGTGCGGATCGATGTCGTTGGACGCGATGATTGGGTCGATAGAGACCTTCTCGTCGTCGGTGACAGCGTCGGCGATGTCTGCCCAGACCTTGGTGGAGGTGACCACCTTAATGGTGCCTTCGGACTCGCCCGCGGGCGTCGCGCTGTCGTCATTGCTGGAGCATGCGCCGAGGCCTGCGATGAGGCCGGCGCTGGCGACTAGTGCCGCGATGCGCGTGGAAAAGCGTGCCTTCATATATGTATCCAATCCTGTTGCGAGCTAAATTGCGGTGCCTATTCAGTTTCTGAGCATCAACCGCTATTGAAAATAGTTGTCTTTTAGTTCAAGGAACATAGTAGGGAATGCGGCGCCCCAGCAACAAGGCGGACGGCTGCTGGAGTGGCGGAAATGACAGTCGCACACATTCGTTGGGTAAAATTGCCTGCGATTAGATGCGTGTGGTGCTCGTTGTAGTTCTTTTCCATAAGACTGGAGTTTTCTACCTGAGATATCCGAGCGAAGATATTCGAGCGGGCAACCATTGTTGAGCTTTTAAGAAGGGGCGGTATTCCGTGCAGAGTCGGCGTCGTCGTGGCACCTTGGCTTCCATTGCGGCAGAGCTTGGAGTCTCACGCACGACTGTATCCAACGCTTACAACCGTCCTGACCAGCTCTCGGAGAAGTTGCGGGAGCACATCCTGGAAACTGCGGAGCGGCTGGGCTATCCGGGGCCGGACCCAATGGCCCGCGGTCTGCGCATGCGCCGGGTCGGCGCCATCGGGGTCCTGTTTACCGAACACCTCCCGTTCGCATTCGATGACCCCGCGTCCGTGGATTTTCTTGCTGGCCTTGCGGAGGAGCTCGGCGAAATGGGCGACTCCATGCTGGTCATTCCAGCCTCTTCCGAGGAAGGCGGGGAGGTGGATCTCAGTCTGATTCGGCAGGCGGTTGTCGACGGCTTCGTGGTCTACTCCGTCGCTGACAACGATCCGTTCCTCGCCGCAGTTCGCGCTCGCGGCTTGCCGACGGTCGTGTGCGACCAGCCTGCGGATGTGGCAGCTCTGCCGTTTGTGGGCATCGACGACCGTGAGGCCATTAAGCCGGCAGTGCGACATCTGACTGAGCTGGGGCATCGCAAGGTCGGAATTCTGTCGGTGCGCTTGTCGCGTACCCCGAATTCGGGATATGTCACAGAGAAGCGGCTAACAGGAGCGCATCACCAGGTGCAGAAGAACCGGGTTGAAGGTGCGCTGGAAGCGCTTGCCGAGGTCGGTATTCAACAGTCGGATGTGCCCATCATCGAGCGTCATCTCAATGACCGCGAGAACAACCGCGATGCTGCTCGCCAGCTGTTAACCGAGAACCCTGATCTGACAGCAGTAGTCTGTACTACCGATACTCAGGCAATTGCGGTGTTGGAATATGCCAAGGAGAACGGAATTCGTGTTCCGGAGGACTTGTCCATTACCGGCTTTGACGGAATTGAGCGTGCGCTCTTCCATAAACTGACCACTATCATTCAGCCAAATAGGCAGAAGGGTATTGCAGTCGGCCGCGCGCTGGCTGAGGAACTTGAGGCAGCGCACGAGGAAAGCGGTCTCGCGCCTGCGTCTGCTGCGCCCAGCACTGGCGACGAAGGTGACAGCGTTGCCCCCGGTGAAAAGGGCACCGATGAAATGGGCGCCAACTCTTCCGATCAGCAGGCGCCTCGAGTTCTGCTGGCGACTGAGCTCGTTGTTGGATCCACAACCGCGGCGCCGTCGGTACCGTCGGCCGGATAACAGACTGGCTAGGTAGAAACACCGTGGTGCTTTCGGAGGTTCCTGGGGTGTTAAACCCCACCTCGTCTTTACTGTGTTCGGATTCAGATTAAGGTCTATTACATGACAGATTCAACAAATTCGAGCACCGAACGATCAGCTGCGGCTCTCAATAGCCCGGATGCCACCGGCGACGACCATGTCGAACTTGGTGGTCCCGTCGAATTAGATGAAATGTCCATCCGCGGCGCGATGAGCGAGTTCACCACTGGCGTGACCATTATCGCCACCGAGGACGAAGGCGAAAGGTACGGCTTTGCCTGTCAGTCCTTCTCTTCGTTGAGCCTCACTCCGCCGATGGTTCTGTTTACTGTCATGAAGACCTCGCGGTCTTGGCCGCATGTACAAAAGGCTGGCAGGTTTTCAGTCAACGTGTTGGCCGAGGATCAGGAGGATATCTCAGCAGCCTTCGGCCGCCGTAATGGCGAAAAGTTCCAGATGGGGAAATGGACCCGGTCTGAGCTGGGCAATCCGCTGCTGTACGGCTGCTCTGTGTGGATTGATTGCACCGTTGTCGATGTCTACGAGGGCGGCGATCACTGGATCGTAACTGCGGATATTGTGTCTATCGGCAAGCGTGAAGAAATCAATCCGCTCATTTATCACCGCGGTTCTTATGCGCGAGTTTCTCACCCCGGCACTGATGCGCCTGTCGGGCAGAAGTGGCGTCAGCGCCCCTCGGTGTAACCCGAGGTTGTCGCAGTCCAGCCGCGGCGGTCTTCGCCAGGCTTGGCGTCTTTAATCTCTCGCATACGCAGACCATTGCTGTCCTGCGTGTAGACGAATTCGCCCGCAACAATCTTATGGAAGCGCTCCGAATAGGTCTGCGCCTGGGCTGAGCAGTCCAAACTGCGAGTCTGCTCCGGAGTACCGAATTCGACCGCTTCGCCCTTCCACTGCAGCGAGCCTGAGCCGTTGCCACAGGAATCAGCGAAGGTATATGTCGTCTGCCCCAGCGTAATAGTCGGCGCCTGAGCTCCGTCCGGCACACCGTGGGGCAGGTTTGGGTCATCAAAAATCGCGGTTATCTGCCATTGCTTGCCGACGATCTCCGCTGCCGGCTTTGCCTGACACGCGGTAGCCGTCATGGACACTGCAGCAACAACAGCTACTGCGGCAACCGCCTTTTTCCCGCTCCGACCCATGCTGCGTGACCCCGTTAGTTAGCTGCCTTCTTGGTGGTCTTCTTAGCAGCCTTCTTCGTCGTCTTCTTGGCGGCCTTCTTAGCAGCCTTCTTCGCCGTCTTACGAGTGGTCTTCTTTGCTGCCTTCTTGGTCGACTTCTTCGCAGTCTTCTTAGTGGACTTGCGTGTGCGCTTTGCGGTCTTCGGAGCGTTTTCCTTCTCGTACTCCTCGTGAACCTTCTTGAAGCTCAGGCCTTCCTTCTCCACTCCGAGCATGCACATCAGAGTGACGGCATCGTAGAAGTCCTCGGCGAAGGTAGCCACAATTCGCCGTGCGCCAGCAGCGGTCTTTTCTTCGACCTTGTGAAGAGCCTCGTTCTGAGCAGTGCGAGTGTCTGTGACCTTCGGTGGCACGAATCCTCCTGGCAAGCATGGCCTTAATTGCGCCCGATACACCTACTTTTGCCAGCCATCTCGCCACATGCTCCCGCCACTGAGCTCAACCGAGTTCAGTGGAGAAGGGATGGGATTGTGATGACGCAGTTTCAGCTTGAAGCGCTACGTACAATTCAAAATATTTATTCTACCACGTTGTTGATAGGTCGCGCGGTGCGGACAATGCTTCTGTGGAAGTGGTTAGTCCACGCAGCGGATGCCCCGCGGAATGACTAGTCCAGGCGCGGGTTCATGCCGCCCTTGAAACGGTA
Source organism: Corynebacterium sp. HMSC074C03 (assembly GCF_001838285.1). Taxonomy (NCBI): domain Bacteria; kingdom Bacillati; phylum Actinomycetota; class Actinomycetes; order Mycobacteriales; family Corynebacteriaceae; genus Corynebacterium; species Corynebacterium sp. HMSC074C03. The sequence continues at coordinate 53,319 of NZ_KV836220.1, forward strand.
ATTGCGTGGACGGCGAGGCTTGTTTCGCGGATTCACAGGTCGGATTCGGCGCATACCGGCCCGGATTGGGCGGGTTAGGCCGCTGTCTTCGCGCAGTGCGCGAGGGCGACGGAGCCTGCGCGCCATCCATTCACCGAGCACGATGCCCGCAGCCAGCGCCGTCGCAATGCCAAGCGCTGAGGCCAGTGCCGTAAAACCTTTAGTTGGATGGTCGTGCAGCAGTGCGTGCATACCGCGGTAGATTGTCATACCCGGAAGCAGTGGGGTTACGCCTGCCACTGCCGTAATTAGCGGCGGGATGGACCAACGTCGTGCCAGCAGGCCACCGATGAGACCAATTAGAGTCGCCGCCGCGCCTGCGCTGGTCACCGGATGAACTCCCAGCGGAGTCAACACGTAGTAGTAGGTCATTGACCCCAGCAGAGCGACCGTTCCGGACACTGCCAACGCGGTGAACCCAGCATTCGAGGCCAACGCAAATGCGATTGAGGCGGTAGTTCCCGCTATCACCCGCACTGTTGCCTGTGCAAGGTTGAGGTCGGAGCCCGCGATGACGTCGGGAAGCGGAATGCCGAGCATTCCGGAAAACTCGATGCCCATTGCGATGCCAGCGACGATTCCGCCGGTCAACAACATGGTGTCGAAGAAGCGCGCCGAGCCAGTCACAGGTGCGCCGGTGATGCCGTCTTGCAGTGCTTGCACGAGGGTTAGGCCGGCGAGCATCACGATAATTCCCGAAGCGATTAGCCTGGATGGCTGCATTTCAAAGGGGAGATACGCCTGCGCCGCATTGAGTACAGCAGCGGAGAGTGTGGCGATGAGACCACCGACTGCGTTCTGGAAGAATGTGGGCAACTCGCGGGCGGCGAGTTCGCCAATCACGATGACGATGGCCAGTGTGACCGCAGCTGCGATAAGGGCAACCTCGAAACTCGAGCCGAGCAGCACTGTCACAGATGAAGCCAGCAATGCCCAGCCAGCGTAGATGACGCGGAGGCGGTATTTTGCGGGCTCACGCTCGACCTTGTCGATAGCCTCAATAGCCTCCTCCAGGCTCAGATGGCCCGCGCGGATTCGGCGGATGACACGATCGGTGTGACGTAAGCGCTCGAAGTCGGGCACTGGTGAGGTGACAACGCGCATGGCCGTGATAGGGGTACGGCGTGCGCCGATGAGGTGGTAGACCGTCACGGAGGTCAACGTGATGTCAACCTGAATCTGGGTGAGACCATAGGCTGAGGTCACGGCCTTAATCTGCAGCTCGGTGTCGCGGTTGCCCGAGCCACATGCCAGCAGCAGCCCGCCGATGCGAGCAGCGAGATCGAGTACGGCCGTGACCTGGCTGGGGTCGGAATAATCAATCGGTGCCAGCGGCAGTGGGGTAGTGGTCGAGTGCACTAGGTCGACAGTTGCCGTTGGGCCGGAAACGAAATCAATCACGCGCTGCTTGAAGGTGGACTGATCTTCGATTGCAGGAAACTGGGTCTGCGGAGTGTCGTCGTAGGCGACAGTGGGGTCAGCGTCGTAAGCGATAGTGGCTTCGGCATCGTAGGCATCATCCTTCGCGGCGGAGTTTTCTTCGGCGTTGGATTTGTTGCCGCCATCGAATGGCATGTCGACACTTCCTTTCCCCGATACTGCCTGGGGTGCGTTGCAGTGATGCTGCAAAGACGCGATGCGGAGACGTTGCAGAAACATAGCCCCAGTGCTTTAGCGATAGCCACACTACCCCGTCGGCGCCCGAGAATCTCAATTCGTTTTTGCTGCGGTGAATTTGCCTATCTGAGCGGGGCTTTTAGGGTGGAGAAAAGTGTTCAAGAAGTGCGGTTGCGGTATTCCTGTGGTGTCGTTTTTAACTTCTGCTTGCCAGCCTGTACAATCGCCTGTCAGCGGCACAGCTGAGTTCGATTTTCAGGTTGACTCTGATTCTTTCGAGCCAGCGATGGCTAACGCCAAAAGGGTCGCTTTAAAGTTGCCGGGATGGCGCAATTGGTAGCGCAACTGATTTGTAATCAGTAGGTTACGGGTTCGAGTCCCGTTTCCGGCTCCAAAACCCCAGGTCAGGAAGTTTTCCGGCCTGGGGTTCTTTGGTTTAAAGGGCGCTTGCAACTGTTTTGCAATTGTTTTCGTCGCCTCAATGCAAAATTCCCCCGCACCGAGTGGGTGCGGGGGCGGCGGCAGGGGGGCAGGGGCTAGCCACTGAGAATTTTCAACACGTCGGCAGCGAACGCCTCAATAATTGCGGAATTGTCAACGTCACCCGCGCGGTTGATGTAGGCCGCTTCGGTCGTTGAGGCAGAGGCGTGCCCCAGCTGCAAGGTAGCCAGCGCGGCGTTACCCGTCGCAGTCATAGCGGTCGCTACCGTGTGACGGAGGTCGTGGTACGAGATAACCGGCGGCAGCAGCTCCCGGTCGGCCTGCGCCACATCGTCGCCGGCGAGGTGCAGCAAGCCTGCCCATGTTAGAGCCCGGCCAGAGTTTTGCGAGGGTGGGGGCATGTGCCGGATGGGTCGTCACGCATAGGCAGTACCCGCGTCGTCGGTGCCCCTGTCGTGCGTTGGCCGTGGAACAAGCTCGTAGGCTTATCAGCCAAGCGCTCGGCAATCCTTGAGTCTATTGGCCCGAGAAGCTGGTCTAGCAAAAACATGTAGGTGTGTGACGATCAGCTATAACTTTCCTCCTTGTAAGCAGGAAACCCGCTCGCCTCTCATGACAGCAATGTACTTGGATAACCACATCGCTACTTGACCGTAGATTGATGTAGCGATACGCTTTGAACATGTTCAGTGAACAAGTTCAATCAAGTCGTGCTACTCAAAAGGAGGCGACGCGCAATAAAGTCTTGGACACCGCCTATGCCCTTTTTGTGTCAGTCGGGTACGCGGATACAAATGTGCGTGCCATCGCGCAGAAAGCTAACGTCAGCGTTGGAACCGTTATGAACGTCGGGAGCAAGCAGTCGCTGTTGATTCAGACCATCGGACATCGAATCACCGTCATGCACGATGAGCTCCGTGGACAATCAGACAACCTTCTCGACGTTCTCGCTCCTTTCCTGAAAATGTTTACTGGGCAGGAAGAATTATCGAAAGCGTATGGCGCTGCCCTAATCACACAGGGAGACAACGGAGAGATTCTCAACGAGCTTCGAACTCTCTTGGTAGATGAAATCGTGTTGCGCCTAGGCAATATGCTCCCTAAAGATGCCGCTAAAGAGTTCGCGACAATCCTTTACAACATTTATCTTGGGTTGCTTCTTGGCTGGGCTGCCGGTGCATACGACACCGACGAACTATCCATTCACGCGAACAGTTCCATCTCCCGTCTTAAAATCGCGTACGGAGTAAAATAATGATTCTCGAATCTTCGCCTGCTTGGCCCTCCATCATTCTTGCCGCCATTTTGTTCGGAGACGCGGTACTCTCGCTCAAACCCGTAGCATTCATCGAGGCCTGCCTCAGAGGAGTGCGACTTCCTACAGAGTGGTGGTGGGCTCTTATCGTTATCAAGTGCCTAGCAGCAAGTGGACTCATTATTGGGCTCTGGATACCAGGCATTGGAATAGCGACGATGGTTGGAGTCATTGCCTACTTCTGCACCGCAGCAATCGCACATATCCGAGCCAAGTTTCTAGGTAGCGAGTTTTGGGTCAATTGCTTAGGGATGCTCGCTATTTCACTAGGCGCTCTCATTGCAACACTACTGATAGCCTGAGACGACCAATTTACCAATTGTGTTCGCCCATTGAGGGGCGCCGTTGCCCGCGCCGGGATGTCACACCCGACGACGTGGGGTGGCAGGAGCAGTAACCGGAATTGAGGGGTTGGGGGCAATCTCAGTCCATTTTTATGCGCGGGGGTAGGGGTGCGACGGGCAGGGGTTGCTGGGGCAAGGGGTGTGTGGCCCCTAGTCGACACCGTGTAGCCACCGCCGGTTAAGTCTTGTACTCAGGCTGTGGCGTATGTCCAGCTGCGGGTCTACTTCGGAAAACTCCGCACTTCCCCAAAGGCTTTCCTCAAAAATTAGTAGGGGAGGTGCCCCTGTGTGGCGCAAGAAACGGCTTTGACAGGCATAAATGGCATTATAGGTCAAACCTTTACAGGGTACCCTAACGGTAGGTTACGGGTTCGAGTCCCGTTTCCGGCTCCAAAACCCCAGGTCAGGAAGTTTTCCGGCCTGGGGTTCTTTGGTTTAAAGGGGAAAATGTAGGGGTTAAGTAGCGTGAGGGATGAAATCGTCTAACAGAACGTCCGCATCCCTTCTGTCCCGTAAGTCGGCTTAGAAGCTGGAAGAACCGCCTGAACCGGAAAACCCCGAGCTAAACCCGCTGTTGACGCCACCGCTACTGGAAGAGCTGTCGCGGGCAGTGGTGGCATCGCTATCCCAGGTGCTCACAACATAGAAGGGCACGTAGCCGTGGTAGCCAGAGCCAGCGAAGAAATTAGAGTCGTAGATGCGCGTGCGCTCGGGGCGCTCGTCGGCCTCATTGCGCTTCTGCAGCTGGGACTGCACGTGCTCCGACAAGAGCGCGGAACGATCCAAGAGTTCTAAGTAGCGCTCCATGAACTGCGGATGGTGTGGTTCCTTGGATAATTCAGTGGTGGCATCTTCCAACTCTTTCGCGTGGCGCTCAAGCGCCGGGTCGATGCTTGCGGCCAAGTAGCCTGCCTGTGCCAGATCCTTCTCCAGCTCGTAGAGTTCATAGCGGCGAGCATCCGCATCAGCGTTCTCAATGCGGTGCAGCTTTTCGATATTGGCCTCAGCGGTTTCCACGCGCTCGCACAGTTGGCGCGCGTTGGCGATGAGCTCGGAGCGTGAGCGGAATTGCTCATCTGGCGCATCCGCCGGAATCGACATGAGGGAACCAACCTGGCTATCGATTGCTAGGAAGTCATCGCGCAAACCCTCCCAGTCCTGGCGCAGGCGCTCATCCACCAGGCCTGATTGGAGCGAGTGCGCTCGAATATCAATCTCCCTTAGCCGTTGCGCCACATCGGTGTAGGTCTGCGACACGTAGTCCCAGTCCTCGCGTGCCTGCTGTGTCTTCTTCTGCCGGCTGCGGCGTACACCGCCGGCGAGGCCGACGCCAGCGCCGCCAACGCTCAGGCCCGCCACCCCGAGGCCAACGGCCGCCGCCATCCGGTCCTCTTTTGCGCCCTCGTACTGAGTATCCGCAGCACGGTCTACGTCGATTGCAGCCGCTGCGCCAGCAAAGAGGCCAGCAGGAATGTTGTCATCCCGCACGCCCGGCTTAATTGCTTCGATGGACTGTTTCAGATGGCTGTCATTCTTGCGTAGCTTCATTTGAGCAGCCACGTCCTCACCCGCGAAGACGAAGGCTTGGCGCGGATCAAGGCCCACGCCGACGAAGACCTGGCCATCAGCAAACTTATCCTTGCCGATGAGCTCCTGGTGGTTATCGCGCAGGTACTCCTCTACGGAGTCATTAACGTTTTCCTTGTTCTCGGCAAAGACCATGTAGTGCAGCCCTTGGACCACGTCAGGGGCGGCGATCCGGGAGACATCGCGAAGCATGCGCTGTTCTTCCTCCGGGGTGAGCACATCGTCTGGGTCCATGATGTCAGCCTGCACCTCACGCTGCGCGGGCTGCATGACGTAGTCAGAGCGCTCGGGCGAATTAAAGACCGCCAAGCAGGCACCCGCACCGACACCTCCGAGAAGCAGGCCGCCCACTGCTGCTGTGCCGATGATGGCACCGATGGAGGTCACTTTGGGGCCGCGGTTGGATGCAAAAGGTTTAATATCGCGAGAGTCGGTCACGGTGATTCTCCTATTCGCGAGCGATCGGCCCCGCCAATTTTATCCGGTTTAAGGAGGTCGGGCGGGGAGCAAAGGATTCTTTTGAAGGCGGATTAAAGGGCAAATGCCTGTCGGGCGGGTCGGGGTGTCGGGGAATTTTCTGTCACTTATGCGCATGTTGTCGGAAGTCCCGGTCAACATATGGATGAGCTATTCACTTATGGCCACGCTGCTGCGTATCGATAGGTGAATATGGCATCGATAAGACAACGCAACACCGACAGCAGAACAGCGCAACACCGAC
>NZ_KV836220.1:59482-87549 GCF_001838285.1 Corynebacterium sp. HMSC074C03
CCGACAGCAGAACAGCGCAACACCGACAGCAGAAAAATCACAGGCCACGGAGCGTTCACATCTGCAACTCTAGCCCCATGCTTCACAGGGGTTACATGCGCATGTAAAGTGGACTTTGTTTTTAAGTCATAAGCGTCGATAGGGCTGGTCTCGGGGAAGGGCCTGCGCTATGGGTGCTTTTGGCATTTTTCTGCAAAACCTTCCAGAAAACCCCACAAGCTGGGGTGATTTCTCCGAGAAAAATATTCTACGATAGAGCCATGTCAGAGGTGCTCTTTGTCAGTAGTTCAAACATGGGACTCTCACGCGTACTAGAAGGGCTGCTGCGGCAAGCTGCCCCAGGCCTGACAGTTTTGTCAGCAGGTATCAGCATCGATGATGATGACCGGGGTCTGGATGAAGACGCGCGGCGTGCGCTCTGTGAGGTGGGGGCACGGTGCGATGGCGATCCTCATCAACTCACGCCGTCTCTCGCAGACAGTGCGGATGTGGTCATTGTTGTGGGGAAAATCGACGTTTCGGACTACATCGCGCCAGATGTAGAGACTGAGCGCTGGGAATATGATGACCCAGCTGACCGCGGGATTTATGGTTATTCCCGCTACGCGGAATTGCGGGATTTCTTCACTCTGCGCGTCAATACGCTGGCGGAACGGTTTGCTGCCTAAATAGTCGCTGTCTTAATAAAAGGTGGGGCGCGGGAACCGTCGTAAAGTATGTGCTGAAGCTGACACACTTTTGTTTTCTGACAATAATGCCCACGTTCGTCCGGTCAGCACCTAATGTAAGTAGTTATGTCTATTGGTCCATCGCTGCGACGCACCCTGTACAAACTTGCTGAGAAAGAGATGTCCCCGGCTAAGGCAAAGTTCTTGCTGAACATTTGGCCGCCGCTGTTTGGCACCGGCATCCGTATCACCGAGATTGCGGATGACTGGTCTGAGGGACGATTGGAGCTGCGCCTAAACGCTCTGACCGCGAATATGCATGGCGCGGCATTTGGCGGTGCACTGTTTTCGATGACGGATGTGCTGTTTGGCACTCTGGTTATGCAGCGTCTGGATGTCAAGAAGTACGAGGCGTGGACGCGAACTGGGTCGTTTGAATTTATCCGGCCGGGTAAGAACGGTGCGTACCTCGAGGTAGAGGTGCCGGATGAGATGGTCGAAAAGCTTAAGGCCGAAACCGAAGGTGGCTATTCGACGGTCGTTCCATACACCTCTGTAATCCGAAACCGCGATGGTTCCCTGGTCGGTATTGGTCAGCAGGAGCTCTACGTGCGCCGTCGTGGTCGCAAGAAGCCGCCGGCCAATCCGAATCAGCAGGATCGTGTTGCCGGTGAGAACCTCATCTCTGCTGCTCGCACTCTTGCGCGGCTGGGGATGCGCGGGGTGGAAAACCGTGATGTGCTCGTCCAGCAGGAACGCACCGCACGACGCTGCATTTCGCCAGAGTCGCGTGCAGTCGCATGGCTCCACGGAGTCCTCGAGTACGGCGATGTCACTGTCGACGACTACCGAGCCGCAGGGCTTCCCGACGTCGTCATCGAGGCCCTCACCTCTGAAAACCCCTCGCCAGCCGCGCAGCAGCTGCTTGCGGATGTCGTCACCGCGCGCGAGTCGCTGACCAAGTTCTAGGTCGAAGCTCTACGCCAATAGCCGGGTGATCAGATCGATCACTTCGGGGTCTGTTTGCTGCTTCCAATGCGCAACAGACCTGCCCTCCAGCTCGGTTTCGAGCAAAACAGTTTGGCTGTCCGGCAGGAAGCTCTGCGCGGTATCGGACCACGGAATGACCAGGTTGTCATGGTGGCTGATGACATTAATCCAGTCAGGTGTGGCTGCCTTGCGCCTTCGGAGGTGTGGGGCAGTGTTGGCTGCAGGAAGTTCATATTTTCCTGCAGCTACCGCAATCTGATCGGCTAAAGCCGGTCCCATTAGCCAGCGGGCAGGAGCCCCATTCCACCAGCCCAAAATGCGGGAGATCTCAGTCAGATTTACACCGCCGACAGAGCCCGACACACTGATGACACGTCGAAACGAAAAACGCTCGCATTCATGGTTTGCAAGACGCGTAAACAGCAGGAAAGCCAGTAGCCCACCCTGCGAGTGAGCCACAATATCGACCGTGTCCGAGTTCGTTTCAGTGCAGACTCCGTTGATATAGGACTCGACTTCGGCGACAGAATCTACGAGGGCAGCAGTGCCACGGTCTCCGTAGGCCGGTACATAGACTCGGCGGCCGCAGGCACGGAGTCCGTCGGCAAGCGGTGCCCACGCGCCGGGACTATCGAGCGTGCCATGAAGTGCGATAACCGGAACGGGGTCTCTGAGGTCCCCCGACGCTGGACTCGGATTTGGTGAGGACGGATGTGCGGCTGTCGGCGGGAAAATCCGCGTTAGGAGCGGTCTATTCCGCATGCTCGATTGGGTCAAAATCCTCGCCTACCAGCTTGAATAGTGCCTCGCGAGTAAGCGCGCGGGGGCGCCAATCGTGCGCCATTTGCTCGTGCAAAACGATGGCTTGAGGGAACGTGTCCTGCACATAGAGATTGGTGACCATGCCTGTGTCACCATCATCCAAGAAACAGGACTGTGGCGGGGAAATGAGCTGGTCATACTTGGTGGCAATGCAGGTGTAAGTAACACCGGGACCGAGGATATCGTGGGAATTGGAGTTCAAAACCATCTTTGAACCCGTGAGCTGTTCCAAACCGGAAACGCCCCAATAGCTCTGAACGAAGTTGCTCATCAGCGACTTTGTGCCGGGGATCTTAGTGATACTGGAAGCGATGCCGCCCAGATTGGTGCCGTGATTGGGCGCGGCAAGGCAGACAACATGCTTGATGTACTTGGAAATGCGCAGAGAAAGCAGGGTGGCAATTAAGCCGCCTTGCGAGTGCCCCACGATAACGGCGTGCTTTGCGTCGGTGGCGTGCAGGACAGCCTTGATGTAAGGCACGAGCATGTCGATGGACTGATTGATGGGGTCTGTTGCACGGTGCCCAAAATCTGGCGCGAAGACAGCCCAGCCATCCTCCCGTAACTGACCGCCGAGGGTCTCCCAAATGCCCTTGACCTGGCCTGTTCCATGCAGGAGGATGACCGGCCACGGCCGGGATTTGGACACTTTGGCTCCCCAGTTATCTTCGAAAACACCGCGCAGCGGACGGAAGATGGCATAGGGGAGCGATGCTGATCCTTCAGCTGCAGCCGGTTTTTGCGCCTCCGGTTCCTGCGCTTCAGGGGCAGGGACTACCGGAAGTTGTTCTTCCCGAAAATCCTCGTTTGAAGCGGCGATTAGCGCACCAACTTTCCGTCTTCATCAGTCCCGAGGACCTTCCGTAGCTTAGCGGCGGCCTCATCCATGGACTCTGCGGAAGGATTGCGATCGACCGATTGGAGGTTGTAGCCGGACATGTCGTGGGCAGGGAAGATATGGATGTGGGTGTGCGGAACCTCGAAGCCGGCGATGAGGTAGCCAGCACGTGGAGCGTCAAAAGCGGAGACAACAGCCTGACCAACCTTTTGGGCAACCTCATTGAGGTGAGCCCACAGCTCAGGTGAGGCGTCTGTCCACTTGTCCACCTCTTCAATAGGGACAACCAGAGTGTGACCAGGTGCGATTGGCTCGATGGTCAAAAATGCGACGACCTTGTCATCGCGGTAGACAAAACGACCGGGGAGTTCACCGTTGATAATCTTGGTAAATACTGTGCTCATGTGCCAAGGGTAACCCGAATAGCGGATTGAGGGGTTGGGTGCGATGAGAGTTATCCGGGCTGATTAGTAAGATGATTGCTATGCGCATCCTCGTAATTGGCTCCGGTGCCCGTGAGCACGCCCTGTTGTACGCAATGAGTAAGGACCCGCAGGCTACTGATCTTCACGTAGCCCCTGGTAATGCGGGTATGAGTGAAATTGCAACCATGCATCCACTGGTCGTGGATGACCCCGCTGGCGCTGTTGCGCTGGCCAAGGAAATTGGGGCCGATTTGGTGGTTATTGGCCCGGAGGTTCCGCTGGTCGCGGGTGTGGCAGACGCGCTGCGCGACGCTGGCTTTGCAGTTTTCGGCCCGAACGCGGACGCGGCTCGGATTGAGGGGTCCAAGGCTTTCGCTAAGGACGTCATGAAGGCGGCTGGGGTAAAGACCGCCTCGGCAGAGGCCATTCAGCCGGAGGCTTCCGATGAAGACATCGAGGCCGCCATTGACCGCTTTGGCCCGAACTGGGTCGTGAAGGATGACGGTCTGGCTGCTGGCAAGGGCGTTGTGGTCACTAAGGACCGCGCTGAAGCTCTTGAACACGCAAAGGCGGTGCTGGCAGCCGGTAACCCGGTGCTGCTGGAGTCCTTCCTGGATGGCCCGGAGGTTTCCCTGTTCTGCCTGGTCGACGGCGAAACCGTCGTTCCGCTGTTGCCGGCTCAGGACCACAAGCGCGTCGGTAATAACGACGAGGGGCCGAACACCGGTGGCATGGGCGCTTACAGCCCGCTGTCCTGGCTGCCGGAAGGCGCAACTGAGCGCATCGTCACCGAGGTCTGCGAGCCGGTCGCTCGTGAAATGGCCGCTCGCGGCTGCCCGTTCCAGGGGCTGCTGTACGCGGGTCTGGCCTGGGGCGAGGACGGCCCGGCTGTCATTGAGTTCAACTGCCGTTTCGGTGACCCGGAGACCCAGGCCGTGCTGGCGCTGCTGGAGTCCCCGGTGGCGCAGCTGCTCAACGCCGCTGCTACCGGCACATTGGCGGACTTCGGTCCGCTGTCTTGGCGTGATGGGTACGCTCTGACTGTTGTACTGGCAGCTGAAGGCTACCCGGTGTCGACGCGCACGGGCGATGTCATTGAAGGTGCAGAGCCTGGTCGCGAGGCAGATGGCATTCTCCACGCAGGTACTGCCCGCAATGCTGCAGGTGAGCTGGTCTCCGCTGGTGGCCGTGTGCTCAACGTGATCGGCGTTGGTGACACGCTGGAAGAGGCTCGCGACAAGGCGTACGAGACCATCAAGACCATTAAGCTCGAGGGCTCGCACTACCGCACCGACATTGCACTACCTGCAGTTGAGGGCCGCATTTCCATTTAAATAATGCTCGAGGCGGTCAGGCTGCACTCGGATACCTCACTGGTGCACCCACCCGGACTGAACTGGATTTCCCGGGTGGCCTCGGTGGCTGCAAAGATGAAGGTATGCACGCCGAATCTCCGCAGTCGCCAAAGTCGTCGCAGTCACCGCAGCCGTTAAACCCCTCGGGGCCTCTGCAGGCATCCCAGCCCGAGCGCGATCTAGCATCCCGCCGCAGTGAAGTCGCACCCTTCCATGTGATGGATGTTCTCGCGCTCGCACAGGAGCGTCAGCGTACTCACGGTGACGCTCTATTCCTCTGTGTGGGGCAGCCCGCGACTGCGGCCCCGGCTGCCGCGATTGCCCGTGCTCGTGCTGATTTAGAAAATCAGGTTCTGGGCTACACAGCGGCCGTCGGCACGCCTGAGCTGCGCGAAACCATCGCCGCCTGGCATCGTGAAAACTATGGCACGGCCACGGAGGCTGCTGATGTTGTCATCACCACCGGTTCTTCCGGCGGTTTCGTGGTACTTTTCCTCGCAGCGCTCGACGTCGGCGACGATATTGTGCTTGCGCGCCCGGGCTATCCCGCATACCGCAATACGCTGCAGGCGCTCGGCGCCAACATTGTCGAGATTGACTGTGGTCCCGAGACCCGCTTTCAGCTCACCGCCCAGCACCTGCAGGAACTTCCGCGCGTGCCCAAGGCCGTGATCGTCACCAGTCCGGACAATCCCACTGGCACCATTATCGATGCCAACGAGCTGCGTGCCATTGCGAAGTGGTGCGAGCAGCACGATTGCCTGCTCATCTCCGACGAGATTTACCACGGCATTACCTATGGTCGACAGTGTGCGTCAGCACGCGAGTTTTCTGATGCGGCGGTCGTAGTCGGCAGTGTCAGTAAGTACTTCTCGATGACCGGCTGGCGCGTCGGCTGGCTCATCGTTCCAGAGTGGTTGCGTGCGCCTCTGGATCGTCTCGAAGCCAACCTCACTGTTTGCCCACCGGCAATTTCGCAGGAGGCGGCAGTAGAGGCGTTCAGCCCTGAATCCATCGCCGAGCTGAATTCGCATGTGACGCGCTACGCACGTAATCGCGATGTTTTGCTCGAGGGGCTGCCCCGCGTCGGTCTCGGTAATATCGCCCCGCCCGACGGCGGTTTCTATATCTATGCCAATATTGCAGGGCTTTACGACGACCCGAACTCCGTCGACTCCATGACATGGGCTCGGGAACTGTTGGCTGCAACGGGCGTGGCCGTTGCCCCTGGAATCGACTTCGACACAGAGAACGGCCATGAGTGGGTTCGCCTCTGCTTCGCCGGTGAGACTTCTGAGATGGAAGAGGCTATTCGGCGTATTGGGGTGTTCACTGGTCGTGGTTAAGCGGCCGTTAGCGACGTTTGTGATGTGATTTACCTCACCCTTTCAGGGGTGTTTTTGAGGTCGGTTGAGGTAGGGGCTCGGTGGACGAATCGCTGCTTTAAATCCTGTGTCGGTAGCCGCTTGCTGGGCTGATGTTGGGGCAGTTTTGGGAGGCAGGCGTTGGGGCTCTGTTTTCCTGACTGCTCGTTCGCTGTAAAGGCGGAAAAACTGCCTCAGATTGAGGGCTTCGTGGCTGCGGTCACATCCAGCGAGGCTAGGGATGAGTTGATAGAGGGGCGGGATGGCCTTCACGGTAGTATTTTCGGCGGTCGGAAGCTCTGTCAGTGGGCTATTTATGCTGGCAGGGGGGCTTTTTCTTTAATTGCCACTGGGTTAAGCCCCTGGGAAGCTGGTGGCTATTCGTGCGCGGGGTGACGATTGAGTACGGTATGTAACCCACATTCAACGATGGTTGCAAGCGCTTTCGGTGGGGATAGTTTATGTCTGACCAAAAGAGACTTTCGCGCCCTGTTTTTTGGCTGTGTAAAAGCGTGATTTTTGAAGCCGTTATCGGGAGCGGCGAGGCGAAGCTTGGGGTGGTGTTGAGGAGGGCTGTTTGCGGTGCCGTATCCGAGCTAAAAAGCGTCCAAAAGTTAACAAAAGGTTAACTAAAAATAAAGTTTAGTGCTTGCCAGGTCTTGTGTTGTGGTCTACGGTTGCAAGTCATAAGTTCCAATCGGTTCGATGATACATTGTTTCAACTGCGGAATCGCAAAGAATCGGTTGGAGAAGTCCAACAATAAAGATCAAAGAGATCTTAAGAGAGGTGACCTCTGATGAACGCATTCAACGAGATTATGGATACTGTGTCCCCGGTTTTCCGGGACGGCAAGGAATCTAAGCAGGATGCGCTGGCATCGCTGCTTGCCGAAGCCATCGTGGAGGCGAACCCGAACCAGGGCATCGCCGCCGACGACCGCCGCGCTGCCTAACAAGAATTAGCTTTGGTCCGATTCCTGCAAGGCAGCTAGTGGGGAAGCAATCCCTACTGGTTATCCCTACTGGTTCAGGAACTCCCGGACCTGCTCCATATCCTTATCACCGCGACCCGACAGGTTCACGAGCAACAGCAAAGGCTCATCGCCTTCGTGAACCGGCAGCCCGAGCTCGCTACCAGCGGCAGGGGTGGTTTCACGGAGCCGCGCAATCTTAATGGCCTGCGCCAGCGCATGCGAGGATTCCATCGCCGGAATAATGCCCTCCATGCGGCTGAGCAACTGGAACGCTTCCAGCGCCTCCTCGTCGGTAATTCCGACATAGCTGGCGCGGCCATTCTCCTTCAGCATGCCGTGCTCCGGGCCAACGGACGGGTAATCCAAGCCCGCCGAGATGGAGTGCGATGGCAACACCTCGCCGTCGTCGGAAAGCATGACAAATGAGCGCATGCCGTGAAGGACACCAGTCTTGCCCCCATTGATGGGCGCGCCGTGACGATCGGTGTCGAGTCCCTCACCTGCAGGCTCGACGCCAATGAGGGCGACATCGGAGTCGTCGATGTAGTTAGCAAATGCGCCAATGGCGTTGGAGCCGCCACCGACGGCTGCGATGACAGCGTCGGGAAGCTTGCCGTAACGCTCGACCATCTGACTGCGTGACTCCTCCGAGATGACCTGCTGGAATTCACGCACGATAGTGGGGAATGGGTGCGGTCCGGCGGCTGTGCCCAGCAGGTAGAAAGTGGAGTCGAGAGTCTTGCTCCACTCGACCAGTGCCTCGTCAATAGCATCCTTCAAACCGGCCTCGCCGGTGGTGACGGGAACGACCTTCGCGCCCATGAGCTCCATGCGCTCGACATTGGGGTGCTGGCGGGCGACATCGTGCGCGCCCATGTAAATCTCGCACTCAAGTCCCAGCAGCGCTGCAGCCATCGCGGTGGCCGTGCCGTGCTGGCCTGCACCCGTCTCAGCAATGAGACGGGTTTTTCCCATGCGCTTTGCCAGCAGCGCCTGGCCGACCACGTTGTTGCCCTTGTGCGCGCCGCCGTGGTTCAAGTCCTCGCGCTTGAGCACAATCGTCGTGTTCGGCGTGGATAGACGTCGGCATTCGAACAGCGGGGTTGCGCGGCCGAGGAAATCGCGGCGCAGTTCTTCCAGCTCGCGCTGGAACTCCGGATCGCTCATCGCCTCGATGTAAGCCGCTTCCAGCTCATCGAGTGCTGGCAGCAGGAACTCCGGCACTTCCTGTCCACCGAAGCGACCGAAAAATGCAGGCAAGAGGGTTTCGCGCACCTCGCCCGCGCCGTTAACGCTTGCCGACGGCACCCTGGTTGCAGTCGGTGCTGAAGCCTTGGCGATGGCATCCGCGCTGGGGTTGTAATCAGTCATTGAAGAGAGCCTTTCGTTGCTGTTGTTTATTTCAGCGGGCCCTGGTTCTCTTCGCCGAACCGATAAAAGAAAAGAGCCCGCCAGATTTATCTTCTTGCGAGCTCGTACTTGACGGGTTTGCCGTCGACATTAATGAGATGACGTGACGTTGCTCGCGGACTTAAGCGAGCCACCACCACTGTGCGCCGCACGGCGCGGGTGTGTTCATCAGGGGTGTCATCATGAATCTGACCATAACTCAAGGTTTCCGCAGTAGCCAAAGCGGGGTGGGGTGTGGGGGCGGGGATGGGGCGCGAAATGTGTACGGGATATTGCAACGGTGTCTGGGGTCGTAAAGCAGCTCCCCGCTAAGTCCCGGCATATGCAGAGGCGGAATATCAGCATTCCCCTCGACATCGCTGGCCACGAGGACTAACGTTCCGATGGTGATTACGCTGTCGCGGCACGCCACTAAATCACGTCGGGGAGTTCGTCCCACGACGTTGGTGGTGTGGTGTTATGTCGCCCTGATAACCGCTGGCACGGTTTTGTTAATGCTGCCGATTTCGGCGGCCAATAGCCATCCCACGGGGCAGTGTGCCCCGAGCCCTGGGGATATGTGTTTGCCCACGGCGCTGTCTGATGCGCTGTTCACAGCCACCTCAGCAACAAGCCTGACCGGCCTGATCACCGTAGATACGGCCACCCATTGGTCAACCTTCGGCAAGGTCGTCATCATGTTGTTGATTCAGCTGGGTGGTCTCGGGTTCATGACCTTGGCTTCACTTTTCGGCCTCTTCGTAGCAGGAAGGCTCGGCCTTAACCGCCGTGCCGGTGCCCGCGTTGAAGGCCGCGGTATGGACATGGGGGAAATCTCATGGGTTGTCCGTGCTGCTGTTAGCTTCACTCTGTTGGTGGAGTTTGTGGTCGCAGTGGCACTAACGCTGCGGTTCCACTTCGGTTATGAGTACAGCTGGGGAAGAGCTGTGTGGGAAGGCTTGTTCCATGCCATCTCCGGCTTTAACAACGCCGGCTTCGCTCTGTATACCGACAATGTCATCGGGTTCTATAGCGATGCCTGGGTGCTTTTGCCACTGGCCTTCGCCCTCATCGTGGGTGGTCTGGGTTTTCCTGTTTTGCTCGAGGCCTGGCGGCACGGCAAAGCGTGGCTCAGCGTTCGCACTCGAGGACAGCTGCCTAAGCGCTGGTCATTGACTACTCGCTTCACCATTAAAGGCACCATCCTGCTGATTGCCTTGGGCACGCTCATGGTGGCATTTGGTGAGTGGTCCAATGCCATGTCTGGATTCACCACGGGGGAGAAGATACTCAACTCATTCTTCGCTGGTGTGAGCCCGCGTACCGCGGGGTTCAACGCACTCGATTACGCAGACTTTCACCCGTCGACACTGCTGGGCACTGACTTCCTCATGTTCATTGGTGGTGGCACCGGTGGTACTGCAGGTGGCGTGAAAATCACGACGTCGGCAGTCATTCTCGCCGCCGTTCTCGCGGAGATTCGCGGTGACACCTCCGTATCCGTGGCTAGGCGGCGCCTGAACCCAAAGGTGCTGCGCCAGGCCCTCGTTGTTCTTGCATTCGGTATTGGCCAGGTGTTTCTGGCAGTAATCGCCGTCAGTTTCCTAGCGCCACAGTTTTCTACTGACCAAATCCTTTTTGAAGTAGTCAGTGCTTTCGCCACGGTGGGCCTTTCCACAGGTATAACCGCTGACCTGCCGGTGGCGGCACAGGCAATCTTCATCGTGCTGATGTTCGCCGGCCGTGTTGGCCCAATCGCCTTGGCGACGGCCTTGGCCGCCCGCCCACGCCAGCGCATCTACGAATATCCGGAAGAAAGGCCCTTCATTGGCTAACTCGAAATTCAATCCGTTTGCAGGTTTCGCGGAGCATTTCTCCAACCAGGCCAGCTCTTCGCCTGTTGTCATACTCGGCATGGGGCGTTTCGGCCAGGCACTCGGTGAGGAACTGGTTGCCGGCGGCATCGAGGTTCTCTGTGTTGATCATCGCGAAAAGGTAGTCCAGGAGCTGTCTTCGACCTTCGACCATGTGGTCACCGCCGATACCACCATGCCGGAGGTACTGAAGCAGCTCGGTGTCGATGAAGCCGAACGTGTTGTTATCGCCATCGGCAGTGACATCGAGGCATCGCTGCTAACTGCGTCCGCGCTGGTAGACATGGGCGTGCCCATGATTTGGGCAAAGGCCGACAACCAGGCCCACGCCAAAATCCTGGGCCAGATTGGTGTCCACCACGTCATTCGCCCGGAGGCCGACACCGGTCGTCGTATTGCGCACCTCATCGGCGGCAAGGTCCAGGACTTCCTGGAGTTCGACCGCGATTACGCAGTAGGCAAGGTCGCGCCGCCAATCCACTGCCTGGATAAGACGGTGGCGGAGATTAACCAGAGCGCACCGATTACGGTTGTCGCCGTACAAAAGCGCGGTCAGCGCTTCCGCCCTGCGCTTGCCGACGACCGCATTTCCGCAGGTGACCTGTTGATTGTCTCCGGCGCTATTCGGCAGTTGGAGACATTCGCCGGAGAGTAACAGGAAGCGACGGAGTCCGTGCACGCGGGGCTTCGTCGCGATGGAAATCAACAACCAACAGTGTGGAAAGGCGGGGTCCACGCCCAGCTCAACGGGCTGCACATGTGAAACTGTGCGAGTTTATGACGCTTTCAGGCCGGTAGGTTCAGGCCAATTTTGTCATAAACGCAGTCACTAACTCGCATTGGGGCGAAGTAAGGCTAAATAGCAAATGGTGCCCACCCAGCGACACGCCGAGCGGACACACTTTTGCTACTTAACCCATGAAACTCAGCGACCGCCCGCAACCACAGCGCGCAAAGCACGCGCTGCCTCTTCCGGATTTTCTGCCTCGGTCAGTGCGCGAACCACCACAATGCGCTCCGCACCAGCGGCGATAACTTCACCAGCGGTCTCGGCGTTGATACCGCCGATTGCCCACCATGGCTTGACGGGGTCACTTGCGCCGCGGTCGTGTGGGCGCACAATATCGGCCACGGAATCCTGGTGGGACTCCGCCGAACCCTGTGCGCGCACTCTCCGCACCAGTGCCGCAGCTTCATGAACCATCTCGACTCCGACGGGCTGACGGTCGGGCTTCGTCGGGGTGGCATAAACCGGACCGATTACCGCGTAATCGATGCCATCGTCGGCAAGTGAGGCGGCGAACATGTCCAAATTTCGGTTGGATCGGCCGATGAGAACCTCGGGGCCAACGATCTGGCGGGCCTGCTCGGTCGTGAGGTCTTCCTGGCCCACATGCAGAATGTCTGCGCCGGTCAGCGCGGCAATGTCGGCGCGGTCATTGACGGCGAAGAGCTTGCCGTGTTCAGCGGCGACCTCGGCGAGGATCTCCACGGCGGCAATCTCGTCGCGAGTGTCGACTTTCTTGTCGCGCAGCTGGATGATGTCGGTGCCGCCTTCGTAACAGGCGTGCAGAAATTCGCGCAGATCACCGCGGGATGCACGCGAGTCGGTGCAGAGGTACAGGCGGGCGTCGGCAAGCAGGGCGCGTCGTGTTGTGCGAGTGGCAGCTGATGAGGCGTTCATGTCCCCATGCTAGGCGAGGTTGGGGATGCGGTGTCGTGGCGGAGAGCCCAAAGTCATATGATGGGGGAGTACCACGTTCCGCGGGAGCCGTACTCGGTATCGATGAGATGCCGCTGGCTGAGAGGGCGAGTAACGCCGACCGCTTTTACCTGATGCGGGTTATGCCGCCGGAGGGAGGAATGGCAGTGAATGCTGCCGCTATGGGTGCCGCCTCGACAAGTGAGGGCGGCACAGGGAATACGTCGTCAAGCGTTGTTATCGCAGGCGCGGGCATTATCGGCTTGGCGACGGCATGGAGACTACTCCGCCAGGGATTCGATGTGACCGTCCTCGATGCCGAGCCCGTTTCCGGCGCAACCTTCGCCGCGGCTGGCATGCTGGCGCCGGTTGCCGAAGTCGTGTGGGATCAGCCGACGCTGTATCCGCTGATGGTGGAATCGGGCAAGCTCTACCGCGACTTTGCCCAGGCCATCGCCGAGGAATCGGGCCACGATGTTGGCTATATCGAGAATTCCACGTTTGTTTGTGCGGGCGATGCCGCTGACCGGCAGACACTCAGCGAGCTCGTTGAGCTGCAGCATGACATGGGCATGGAGA
This sequence comes from Corynebacterium sp. HMSC074C03, assembly GCF_001838285.1. NCBI lineage: Bacteria > Bacillati > Actinomycetota > Actinomycetes > Mycobacteriales > Corynebacteriaceae > Corynebacterium > Corynebacterium sp. HMSC074C03. The sequence goes on from NZ_KV836220.1 coordinate 72,463, forward strand.
TCAACCGCATCACCGCCACCGAGGCGCGCCGGGCAGAACCGGCACTGGGGCCGGGCTGTGTTGGTGCGGTGGATATTCCGGGAGATCACCAGGTCAATCCGCGTCTGCTCGCCGAAGCGTTGCTGACCATTCTGGGAGACCGCGTCATCCGCACCCGCGCGGAAGAGGTTATTTACGCTTCCGATGCCGACCCCCGCCAAGCCATTGGGCTGCGCGGCACGGACGGAAATGACTGCCTCGCCGATGAGGTCGTTCTGGCTGCGGGGCTGAACACCGCCGATATGGCCGGTCTGCCGGAGAATCTGAATCTGCCGCTGCGCCCGGTCTATGGAGATGTGCTGCGTCTGCGTGTACCGGAGCGCCTGCAGCCACTGGTCACTCGCACTATTCGCGGTGTGGTTCAGGGGCGTCCGGTTTATATCGTCCCGCGTGCCGACGGCACCGTCGTGCTCGGCGCAACCTCGCGTGAAGATGACCTGACCGGCGTCTCCGCCGAAGGAGTCCACCAGCTACTCCGCGACGCATACCGCCTGGTGCCCGGCATTCTCGACTGCGAAATCTACGAGATGACCGCCCGCGCCCGGCCTGGTTCCCCAGACGATGTCCCCATGATTGGTCGCGTGGCTCCAGGACTGACCGTGTCCACCGGCTACTTCCGTCACGGCATTCTGCTTACGGCCATCGGCTCCAAGCTCACGGCCGATGTCGTCGCAGGTCGGGAAACTGACAACGACCCGGCGCTTCTTTCCGCCGTCAATCCATTCCGCTTCAGCGATTAGAGGAGGCTCGCTTATGTCCACCACAACACTCAATGGCGAAGGCTACACACCGGCTGCGGGGGAGATGGTCGCAGATCTCGTCGCAAAGCACACGGGGCACGCGCTTAACGACGACGGCACTGCCGCGGACGGCACCCGCCTGGGGATTGCAGTAGCCGTGGATGGTGCGGTGATTCCGCGTGCCAAGTGGGCGACCACGCCCGTGGCAGGTGCAATCGACATCGTGACAGCAGTTCAGGGAGGCTAGAGATGACTGAGAAGTCCGCACAGGAAAATATGTCCGCACAAGCAAACGAAACCGGGGCGGCGAGCGAACTGACGCGCGAACTTACACGGGAACCGCTGCGCATTGGCGGGCTGGAATTGAACTCCCGTCTGATTATGGGAACTGGCGGTGCGACCAGTATGGATACGCTGGAGCGCGCACTGGTGGCTTCGGGCACCGAGCTGACTACGGTGGCGATGCGCCGCTTTACGCCCGGCACGAAGCAGAGCGTTTTTGAGATTTTGCAGCGCAACAATATCGCGGCGCTGCCGAATACCGCGGGGTGCTATACCGCTCGTGACTCGGTGTTGACTGCGCAGTTGGCCCGCGAGGCGCTGGAGACCAACCTGCTGAAGCTCGAGGTCATCGCCGACGAGGACACTCTGCTGCCGGATCCAGTTGAACTAGTTGCGGCAGCGGAGCAGCTGGTGGCTGACGACTTCGTCGTTTTCGCCTACACCAATGACGATCCGGCGCTGGCCAAGCGGCTGGAGGATCTGGGCTGCGCAGCGGTCATGCCGGCGGGCTCTCCGATTGGCACTGGCCTGGGAATTCTCAACCCACACAACATCGAGCTGATTGTTGACCGCGCGAATGTGCCCATCATCCTGGACGCGGGCATCGGCACCGCCTCCGAGGCAGCGCAGGCAATGGAGCTGGGCTGCGATGCAGTGCTGCTGGCATCCGCTGTGACGCGTGCACATGATCCGGTGGGCATGGCCACGGCGATGCGTTTCGGCGTTGAGGCGGGTCTGACTGCCCGTGAGTCCGGTCGCATTCCACGCCGCCGACTGGCTCAGGCGAGCTCGTCGTTTGAGGGAATCATCACCGAGCGCGTCAGCGGCGCACGCGAGCAGGATTCCCTGTAATGGCTGAGCAGGGTGTCAATCTATCGGATCGCGACCTTCGCCGGTACGCGCGGCATCTGACACTGCCGGGCTTTGGCGCCGAGGGGCAGCGAACTTTGCGAGCTTCCCGCGTCCTCGTTATCGGCGCTGGTGGCCTGGGATCGCCCGCGTTGTTGTACCTGGCCGGTGCAGGGGTCGGACACATCACCATTATTGACGATGACGTAGTCGACGAGTCCAACTTGCAGCGCCAGGTCATTCACCGCGAGTCTGACATTGGTCGCCCGAAGGCCGAATCCGCCGCGGATGCTGTGCGGCGCCTCGACTCCGAGGCATCGGTGACCGCAATTGTCGACAGGTTGAGCGTCGACAATGCCGAGAAGCTCTTTGCCACTCACGATGTAGTGCTCGACGGCGCGGACAATTTCGCCACCCGCTATCTGTCTTCCGATGCTGCGGAGCTGACCGGAACCCCGCTGGTCTGGGCCACAATCCTGCAGTTCGCAGGGCAGCTGTCCGTCTTCTGGCCAGGCCACGGACCCATGCTTCGCGATCTCTACCCCGACATCCCCGACCCCGGCTCCGTGCCGTCGTGCGCCGCAGGTGGGGTCCTCGGCGCAATGGTCGGTCAGATTGGTTCCATGATGGTCGTCGAAGCAATCAAGGTGCTCACCGGTGTCGGCAAGGTCGCCGTCGGCAAGCTCGTGCTTATCGACGCCCTGGAGGCAACCACCCGCACACTGTCCTTTGCAGCCGACCCGGAGCGCGAACCCGTTTCCGACCTGACCGAAATTGCGCAGGTGTGCGCAGCATCGTGGTCCGAGGATGAAGAGGACCCGGCGCAGAGCGTGCGCAGCATCGGTCCCAACATGGCGCACGAGCTTCTTGCCAGGGGAGTGCCTCTCATCGATGTACGTGAACCCGATGAGCACGCGGAGGTCGCCATTGCCGGATCGGTGCTTGTGCCACTCGGCGATATTCGCAGCCGTGGGTGGGCTGCTGTGAATGAGGCACTTGCGCAGGCTGACGGTGTCGCAACTGGGGCAGAGGGAGTTCTCATTCACTGCCACTCGGGGGCCCGCTCGCAACAGGCGATTGAGCTGCTGGCCAGCGATACCGAGGCTGATGGTGCCACGCCGGAGCTCATCAACTTGGACGGGGGCATTGTGGCCTGGCAGGCGGCGGGGCAGGAGACCGTCGTGAAGCGTGGCGGAACGCACTAATTAGTAGCTGCCGCCACGCTCTGTTGAACAGCTTGCCTACGCCTGCGGCTTCAGCGTTGTCGACCACAATTCGGTGCCGCGGGTGGTGAGCAGACGGACAGTCATCTCGCGTGAGTCGCCGTCGATATCGACTTCGCCGAAGTGTTGGAAATCCTGTGTGGGGTCGGCGTTGGCATTGTCCTTACCCGGTGCGTGGACGTACTCCACCTTCGGCCCGAAGGTCGAATCCATTTCGTTGGGGCCGAAAGCGCCCGCGTGGAGAGGACCGGAGACGAATTCCCAGAAGGGTGCGAAGTCGGTGAACTGTGCGCGCTCCGGGCTGTAGTGGTGAGCCGCGGTGTAGTGAACATCGGCGGTGAGCCAAACGATATTTGAAACATCCTTAATGGCGCTGAGCAGACGGGCGATTTCACGTTCACGTCCTGCAGGCGCACCGGAGGCACCATTGGATACGCTTTCTTGGTCACCATCGTCGCCGTCGGGGACGATGATTCCAAGCGGTAGGTCATTAGCAACAATCTTCCACGTCGCGCGGGAGTCCTTGAGGGAGTCGATTAACCAGTTTGTCTGCTTTTCGCCAAGGATTGGTTCTTCGGTTGTTGAGCGCGGATTATTGGAAGTGTTTTCTCCCTTGTAGCTGCGCATATCCAGGATGAAGATGTCTAGCAGAGGTCCGTAGGAAACCTTGCGGTAGACGCGCCCATCCACTGTCATTTGCTGGTCAATCGGCTGCCACTCATGGAAAGCCTGGTAGGCGCGCTTGGCCAGGGTGTTGACATCGCGCTCGGTATAGCGATCATCATCGAGGACTTCGTTGGGATACCAGTTGTTGACTGTTTCGTGGTCATCCCACTGGACCAGCTGCGGAACCTGCGCATTGAAGGCCAAGTAGTTCTTGTCCATGAGGTTGTAGGAGTACTGGCCACGGTACTCTTCGAGAGTTTCAGCAACCTTGGATTTGGCTGGAGTGACATGGTTGCGCCACACAGTGCCGTCGGAAAGCGTGACAGATTCATCCAGCGGACCGTCGGCATAGCAGGTGTCGCCTGAGTGAATGAATAGGTCTGGATTGCGCTCCAGCATGGTGGAGAAGCCGGTGTAGCCACCGATTTCGTCGTTAATTCCCCAACCCTGACCTGCGACATCGCCGGACCAGTGCAATCGGATGTTGGATGCGCGGTTGGGGGCAGTACGGAAGGTGCCAATAACGGGATCAGAGCAAACTCCAGTATCTGCCTCTTCCAACGTGACGCGGTAAAAGGTTTCCTGTCCCGGCTCGAGACCGACGACACGTAGACGTCCGGTGCCGTCGGTGCCCGGAGTTAACAGAGAGTTGCTGAGGAATACCTTGGCATTCTGGAAGCTCTCAGTTGCAGCAGTTTCAACCATCATGCGGGCGGGGCGGTCTGAGCGAGCCCAAATTAATGCGCCGTCGCCGCGGATATCGCCACTCGCAACGCCGTGGGTGAGCTGTGGCCGAGAACGCAATAACCCTGGGGAGGCCAGTGACGGCGAACCCGGTGTAACTGAAGCGGCAGCTCCAGAGGCATGAGCGAGCGTGACTGAAGTAGCAAGTGCGGTGGATGCGCCTAAACGTAGAGCGCTGCGACGGGAAAGCTGCATGGAGTCGAACGATAGGTTTTCCACTTTGACGTTCAGTTAAACCAGCGTGAACTCGAAGGAAAAAGTCTCAATTACAGCACAAAGGCTTGGATATTGAGAATGGCTGGGTTTCTTTTTGTAACGTAGATAACCGACTTGGGAGGAATGTGTCTTCCGAGCTGTCTTTTAAAGACAGACAATCTAGAAGTGAAAGGCGCTGACCCCGACAATGGGATCTACACAAACGCCACAAGTAAACACGCAAGAAAAGAAGTCGGGTGGTTTTCTCAAGAACCTGCCGACCGATCCGTTGATCTTCACGACAGCGATGGGTTTCATTGTCCTCTTTGTGGCAGTGACCGTTGTGCTGGGGGATACCGCTCGGGATGCCTACTCGGCTGCTTCCGAATGGGTTACATCTAACCTGGGCTGGCTGTTCATCGGTGGTGTCTCGGTAAGCTTTATCTTCCTCATTGGCCTGTTCGTGTCTCGCTACGGACGCATTCAGCTTGGCGATGACGACGAAGAGCCCGAATACACCATCGCCGAGTGGTTCGGCATGCTCTTCGCTGGTGGTACTGGCTCCATGCTGATGTTCTGGGGTGTGGCCGAACCGCTTAATCACGCCTACAACCCGCCGTTCGGTCAAGATCCGATGACCCGCGAAGCTCAAAACACTGCGATGGCATTTACCATCTACCACCTGGGTATTCACATGTGGGTCATCATGGCGCTGCCGGGGCTCGCGCTGGGGTACTTCATTTACAAGCGTCACCTGCCGCCGCGCGTCTCCTCCATCTTTGCGCCGCTGCTCGGTGCCCGCATCTACTCATGGCCGGGCAAGCTTATCGACGCCGTCGCCATCATCGGTACGGTTGTCGGTATCGCGGTATCGGTGGGCATGGGTGCGCTGCAGATTAACTCCGGTGCTGCTCGTGTAATCGGTACTCCGGAAAACTCGATGGTGCAACTCATTCTGATTGCCATCATTATTGTGATTGCCTCGATTTCTGTGGCTCGCGGACTGGACAAGGGCATTAAGGTGTTGTCCAATGCCAATATTTGGGCCGCCATGGGATTGATGGTCTTCGTGCTGCTGATGGGCCCGACTTTGACGCTGCTGCGCCAGACCGTCGATACGGCGGGTGTCTACTTGGATGCGCTGCCGCGCGTCATGTTCTGGACTGACTCCTACGACGTCAACCCGAATTGGAAGCAGGGTGCCTGGACGGTCTTCTACTGGGCCTGGACAATCTGCTGGTCGCCATTTGTGGGCATGTTCATCGCGCGTATTTCCCGTGGACGTACAGTCCGCCAGTTCATTGCCGGTGTGATTGCACTGCCGACAATCGTGTCGATTCTGTGGTTCTCCATCTTCGGTCGTGCAGGTTTTGAACTGGAAAACGAGCAGCCAGGAATTCTGACTGAACCAGTTGTCGAAGGCGGAGACCCCTCACCGGCACTCTTTATTCTGTTGGAGCAGTACCCGCTGACAACGCTTGTCAGCGTGTTTGCACTCTTTGTGATCATGATCTTCTTCGTCACCTCCATCGACTCGGCTTCGATGGTCATGGACATGATGTCCACCGGTGAGGAAAACAAGGCTCCGACCTTCTACCGAGTCCTGTGGGGCATCATGATTGGTGCTGTGGCAGCTTCTCTGCTGCTGATTTCTGGTGAAACTGCACTGGAAGCGCTGCAATCCGCGGTGATTGTCATTGGTGTGCCGTTCTTCTTCCTCCACTTCATCATGATGTACTCCCTGGTCAAGGGCATGAGCGATGACCATATGGCCGTGCGCAAGCCGGTCACGCGACAGTGGAGCAAGACCGACACTCCGGAGAAGCTGGAGAAGCACGAAGCAGCGCCCGCGCCGGGCTACGACGAAGAGGGCAACGAACTCCCGCGCTTTGAATACACCCACGATGAAGACGGACGTTTGGTTATTCAGTCCGATGTGGTCGTTGAAGGTGAGTTTGAGTCTGGCGAAAAGTCGGAATCGGAGGGGCCAGAGGAGTCGGGGACCAAGTCTGAGTCGTAGGAGAGTGCGGTCGCAGTAGTGCCCGGCACTTGTGGCCACGCTATTCACCTATCGATGCACTGGAGCCTGTCCATCAGTGAGTAGCTCATCGATAGGAGCGAAGCAAAGCCAACGAAGAAAACGCCGCCCGGCGGAAACCAAAAGTAGTTTCCGTGGGCGGCGTCGCTGTATTCGTCGTAAAGCGAATGCGGCGTAAAGCCGTGATCAGCTTTACTCGTGGGTGCCTCGGAGGTCCTTGTAGTCCTCGTCGTGCCAATCCACGTTGGCCTGGTCCTTGGTGGTGACACCGACGTCGGGCTGTTGCGGGACCTTCGCAATGATGTTGCGGCGGGCACGACCGGCGCGGAGCTGGCTTTCGATGCGTTCGGCAAGGTTGGCCAGACCGAAGTTGATAGCAATCAGAATGATCGCCACGACGACCAGCGCTGGGATCATGGCGCCGTAGTACTCGCCAAGCTGGCGACCAGAGCGGACAACCTCGACGTAGCCAATCATGTAACCCAGCGCGGAGTCCTTCAGCGCAATGACCATCTGCGAGATAATCGCCGGCAACATGGCGGCGACTGCCTGCGGCAGCAAAATGGTGACCATCGTCTGGCGGTGGGAAAGACCCAGCGCAATCGCGGCTTCTCGCTGGCCCTTTGGCAGCGACTCGATGCCGGAGCGCAGTGTCTCGCCAATCACAGATCCGTTGTACATGGTCAAACCGAACACAACAGCCGCAAAGCCGAGGTAGTTCGACGGGAACAGCTGCCAGATGGCGAACACCGAGTAGGCAAACAGCATGAGCACCAGCACCGGGATGGCGCGGAAAAACTCGACAATCACCGAGCACAGCCAGCGCACCGGCGCGACCGGGCTCAGCCTGCCGACGCCCAGGAGAGCGCCAATAACCAGTGCCAACACAATAGAGACGACAGCCGCGATAATAGTGCTGACCAGACCGGGCAGAATGTATGTGGTCCAGGTTGTGGATTCGAGGAAGAACGACCACTTATTGGCCTCGAACTGGCCCTTGTTGGCCAGGGTTATTCCCATCCACGCCAGGAGCGCAACCGCGATGGCGGCCACGATCCAGGTGAGAATTCGGTTGAAGCGCTGAGCCTTGGGGCCCGGCGCGTCATAAAGAACTGTTGCGCGAGTAGCCATTAGCGCTTCACCGCCCATCGCTTGCCAGCCCAGCCGAAGAACAGACCGGTCGGCAGAGTCAGAATAATAAAACCGACAGCGATGATGCCGAAGATAATCAGGATATCGCTGGCGTAGTTTTCGGTCATGGTCTTCATCAGCAGCGACGCTTCAGCCACACCGATGACCGAAGCAATCGTGGTGTTCTTCGTCAGTGCAATCAGGGTATTGCCGAGCGGCACGATAGCGCCGCGGAATGCCTGCGGGAAGATGATGTAGCGGAAGCTCTGGCCGAAGCTTAGCCCCAGGGAGCGGGCGGCTTCGGCCTGCCCGAATGGCACAGTATTAATACCGGCGCGCAGGGACTCCGCGACGAAGCACGAGGTGTAGGCAACAAAAGCCAGCACCGCGAGGCGGAAGTTCTGCTTGACAATGAAGGAGTCATTCTCCGCAGCCAGCAGCAGGCCCAAGTTGTAGTAGAGGCCCATCGAGGCCAACAGGACAATCAACGTCAGCGGCGTATTGCGGACGATGTTGATGTACCAGGTCGACAGGGTACGCAGGATTCCCACGGGGCTCACACGCATAGCGGTGAGGAGCGTGCCAAAGATCAGGGAACCAATTGCCGAGGCAATCGTCAGTTTGATGGTCACCCAGAAAGCCGGAAGTAGTTCCGGCCCCATTTCACTCCATAGTTCTGGATTCATTGTCTGCTCGCACCCCTTCCTACTTCTTCTCTACGAACGACAAATCGCCGATTGCCGGCTTGTCGTCGAGCTCGAACTTGTCGCCCAAGTGCTTCCTCAGGATCTTCTGCAGTTCACCGGTGTCGTACAGCGATTCCAGCGCCTCGTTGATGGCCTCACGGCTGGCATCATCGCCCTTGGGCAGGCCGATGCCGTAGTACTCGTTGGTCCAGTAGGAGCCATCGGGGTTGCGCAGCTCGACCACGCGGAAGTCATCGCCGAAGCGCTCCTTGTAGCGCTGGGCGAAGCCCGCGAGAATAGTCGCATCGGTGGTCACAGCATCGACCACGCCCTGCTTCACACCTTCGGCGCATGCGGCGTAAGTATCGAACTCCTGTAGCTGCACCTCCGGCAGAGCGTCCTTGACCTTCTGCGCTGGGGTGGAACCGGAAACAGAGCACAGGCGAGTGCCCGGGGCGACGTCGTCAAGCCCCTGGATGCCCTCGGAACCGCGCACCAACAGTGCCTGGTGCGTGACCAGGTACGGGCCGGCGAAGTCAACCGCCGCCAGGCGGCCAGCGTTGATGGAGTAGGTGGCGGCGATCATGTTGACCTCGCCGTTATTGATCAGCGTCTCGCGCTGAGCGGACGGGGTCTCGCGCCACTCCATCTCGGGCACGTCCCAACCGTTCTTGTTGGCGATGTACTCAATGACGTAGCGGGAGACATCAGTATCGACGCCCGCGAACTCGCGATCCGGGGTGCGCTCACCGAGACCCGGCTGGTCATACTTCGTACCTAGCGTCACGTGTCCGGCCTCGATATCGGCCAGCAGGTTTCGGGGTCCGCCGCTACCGCAGGCTGCGAGGCTCATTGTCGTGGCAACAGCTACGACAGCCGCCGCAACTCGCTTGCCGACGACACCTCGGCGGCCCTGGTTGCGACTGCGTCCCTGGCCTCCTCGTAATAGTGAAAACTTCATGGTTACCAGCCCCGCCTAGTGCCCGACGATCTTGGCCAAGAAGTCCTTGGCGCGATCGCTCTGCGGGTTGGTGAAGAAGGTCTCCGGGTCGGCGTCTTCGACAATGGACCCCTCGGCCATGAACAGGATGCGGTCGGCCACGCGGCGGGCGAAGCTCATCTCGTGGGTGACGCAGACCATGGTCATGCCGCCGTTGGCCAGGTCGGTCATGACATCGAGGACCTCGTTAATCATTTCCGGGTCGAGCGCGGAGGTGGGCTCGTCGAAAAGCATGACCTTCGGGTCCATGGCCAGGGCGCGGGCGATGGCGACGCGCTGCTGCTGGCCGCCGGAGAGCTGGGCCGGGTACTTGTCGGCCTGTTCCGCAATGCCGACACGGGCGAGCAGCTTGTCCGCACGCTCGCGGGCCTCGGCTTTGGAGATCTTGCGGACCTTCAGCGGGGCCAGCGTGACGTTGTCCCGAATGGTCATGTGGCTGAAGAGGTTGAACTGCTGGAAAACCATGCCAACCTCAGCCCGCAGACGGGTGAGTTCCTTACCTTCTTCTGGGAGAAGCTTGCCGTTGATGCGAATTTCGCCGCTGTCGATGGTTTCCAGGCGGTTGATGGTTCGACACAGTGTGGATTTACCAGAGCCGGAGGGGCCGAGGATAACTACGACCTGACCAGCTGGGATTTCCAGGTTGATGTCGCGCAAAGCGTGGTAATCGCCGTAGTGCTTGTTCACCCCGGCAATCGAAATCATGCTCTGTGGTGTGGATGATTCAGTCATGGGGGAAAGTATAGGTGACTCACCGCACATAACCGCTATCGGTGTTCCTTGTCCGATATTCACCTGTGAAAAGTGACTGCACACCAATTAATAGTGGCTGCACACCAATTAGTTCTGAATATTTACGTGATGGCGCTGCGCAACAGGCTTGCGGCCATGTACGAACCAGTAGAAAACGGCCGCGAGAACCACTACAACCGCCAGGCCTGCGTACATCTTGTCGAAGCCAATCGTGGCAGCTACCGAGCCCAACACGATTGGGCCAAGGCCGATGCCTGCGTCGACAAGCAAGAGCAGCGTCGAGATACCCGTGCCCAACTTGTGCGCCGGCGCCAGGTGCACGGAGATGGTCTGGCACGCTGGCATCAGCGTGCCGTAGCCCAGGCCGCAGAGCGCGCCAGCGGCGATGACGTGCCAGTCAGCGGTTGCGAAAGCCAGAACAAGCAGCGAGATGGTGAAGCACACCAGGCCGATGGCAATTACCGGGTTGTCGCCGCGACGATCCTGTAGGCGTCCCAGCGAGAAGCGTGCTGCCATCATCGCCACCGCATAGGCGATGAAGAAGAAGCTGGCGCCCCTAGCCAGGCCGCTCAGCTGCGAGTATCGGTTCAAAAACGTAATCACGCCCGCATACGCCAGGCCGATGAGCAGCATGAACAGACCGATCGGCACCACTCTCGGCGTCATGATGTCATCGAAGGAAAATGTGCGCTTCGTCTCGCTTGCCGACGAATCCTCGGTGGCCTCGGCCTTGGTTTCCGCAGTGGTGGGCCCGTTGTGTTGTGGCAGAACGAGTGCCAGCACCAGTCCGACAATGGACAGGCCGAGGGCTGTGGCAAAGAGGACGCTGTAGCCGACCGAGCCAATAAGGGCTAGGCCGAGAGCTGGGCCAATCGCGGTGGCCAGGGTGGTACCGAGCGAGATATAGCCAGTTCCCTCTGCGCGGCGCGAAGCCGGAATAGCGGTCTGGGCGGCGGCCATCACGGCGGTGGAAGCTAATGCGTAGGTCAGGCCGTGGATGATGCGGATTGCAATCAGGACCGGCAGGGATGCGGCCCAAATGTAGGCGGCACAGGCTGCCACGATGACAGCGAGCGAGCCAAGCATGATTCTGCGACCACCGAAGGTGTCCACCAAGTAGCCGGAAAAGAGACGCGCGATGGTGGCGCCGACCACGAAAGAACTGGCAGCGAAGCCGCCGGCGGCATCTGAGGCGGAGAAGCGCTGGACGGCGTAGAGCGCCATGACTGTGATTGAAAGGTAGAACACCAGGTACATGCTGAAGTTAATCAGCCAGCTGATGATGAACGCAGGGGAGAAGAGCTTGTCTTGCCCGTGCTGCTCGTCCTGCTCGTTCTGTCTGCGCCTGTTCTGCGTGGTCGTATGCGTTGTCATGCTGAAAATACGGTCTCTTTTCTCGTTTGAAAACGATCGTGGAATTAGTGCTGTGGTAAAACTGCTTCCCGGCATTTGTATCGTGCAAAAATGCAGTTAGGGGTCGAATTATAACAATTGGTTTGTATGGTGCAAACGCGCTTTTTCGGCCTTAACCCCATCCGCGGCGCGCTAGAATAGGAGCTGTTCAGCAAACAGATACATCTCGCAGGCCCATTAAAGGGCCGACATATAGGCGACAAGAGGATTGACTGCCATCGTGCGAAACGACGACCTAGCCGCGCTCGTTTACGAGAACATGCTGCTATCCCGGGTGAGCTCCAGCGGCTACCGACCACATCGCAAGGACATCCTGTTGGATCGCTCCGCCGCAGCACTACTGGCACGACTGGAAGCGCAGCCGGATATGACGGTCGCCGAGCTTTCCGATGCGCTGGGGCTGGACATTTCTACGGTGCACCGCCAGCTGGCCGCCGCCATGCGGCAGGGGTATATCGCGAAGAGACCCGCGCCGTCGTCAAGCGCGAAGGTGCATAGCGCGACCGACAAGGGGCTAGAGCTGCTGCACCGGGAAATCGAGGCGCGTAAGAAAACCGTCGATGACATTACGCATGACTGGGAGGACTCGGAGCTCGTGGAGTTCGTGCGATTGATGCGCAAATTCAACGAAGGCGTGGAAGAAATGCGTGGTCATCCATGGCCTAGATAACCGCGGATGCCGTGGTCATGGAATACTTGAGGGCGTGGCTGAGAAAAAAAAGATTGCAAACGTCCTTGCTAACCGATACGCCTCTGCGACTCTGGCGGAGTTGTGGAGCCCTGAGTACAAGATCATCCTCGAGCGCAAGCTCTGGATTGCAGTTTTGAAGGCCCAGGTCGCCCGCGGAATCGAGGTTCCGGAGGGCACTATCGAGGCGTATGAGAAGGTCATCGACCAAGTTGACCTCGACTCCATTGCCGCCCGTGAGCGTATTACTCGCCACGATGTGAAGGCCCGCATTGAAGAGTTCTGTGAACTGGCTGGCACCGAGCACATTCACAAGGGAATGACCTCACGAGACCTGACTGAAAACGTCGAGCAGCTGCAGGTTCTGCAGTCGCTGAAGGTCGTGCGTGACAAGGCCGTTGCCGTTGCCGCCCGCACTGCTGAGAAGGCCTCCGAGTACCAGTCGCTGGTCATGGCGGGTCGTTCCCACAACGTCGCCGCGCAGGCAACTACTTTGGGCAAGCGCTTCGCCTCCGCTGCGGACGAGATGCTGCTGGGTATCGAGCGCGTAGAAGACCTGATTTCCCGCTACCCGCTGCGCGGCATCAAGGGCCCGATGGGCACCGCCCAGGACATGCTGGATCTGCTTGACGGTGACGAGTCCGCGCTGGCCTCCCTGGAAAACGAAATCGCTGAAGGCCTCGGCTTCGACCGCGTCTTTGACTCCGTCGGTCAGGTTTACCCGCGCACCCTCGACTTCGACGCTCTGTCCGCGCTGGTCGAGCTCGGTGCAGGGCCGGCATCGCTGGCCACCACCATCCGCCTGATGGCCGGTAATGAGACCGTCACCGAGGGGTTCAAGGAAGGCCAGGTTGGCTCATCCGCCATGCCGCACAAGATGAACGCCCGCTCCTGTGAGCGCGTCCACGGTTTCCAGGTCATTCTGCGCGGCTACATGACCATGCTCTCCGAATACGCCGGTACTCAGTGGAACGAAGGCGACGTTTCTTGCTCCGTGGTCCGCCGCGTTGCGCTGCCGGATGCCTTCTTCGCCATGGACGGCATGTTTGAAACCTTCCTCACCGTCCTGTCCGAGTTCGGTGCATTCCCGGCCATGATTGACCGTGAGCTGGAGCGCTACCTGCCGTTCCTCGCCTCCACCAAGATCCTCATGGCAGCCGTCCGCGCTGGTATGGGCCGCGAGGAAGCCCACGAGATCATCAAGGAGCACGCCGTCGCTACCGCACTGGATATGCGCGAAAAGGGTGCTGAGCAGAATCTCACTGAACGTCTCGCTGCAGATGAGCGCTTCCCGCTGGATGCCGCAGGGCTTGCCGACGCTCTGGCAGACCGCCATGCGTTCATCGGTGCCGCAGAATCGCAGGTTGACCGTGTAGTTGCGCGTGTGCAGACCGTCGTGGACAAGTACCCAGAGGCCGCGGCCTACAAGCCGGGCGAGATTCTGTAGCTTCGCGAGCGTCACGCGCGAATCGCGAAACGTGAAACGCGAAACGCGCAAACGTAAGGACCTTTGAAAAACTCTGTCACGTTGGTGGCAGAGTTTTTCTTCGTTTGTTGGCGAAACCACCAGTGAGCAGCCAAGTTCCTCGGTACGATGAGCGATAAGTATCGAAACCTCTACGCGAAAGGTGCCCGACGTGACATCGGCTGTTAGGACTTCGCTTTCTCGCCCAGGTGCCACATTGAATGTGCTGCGCTGGGTCCCAGAAAATGACAAGGGCGCGCCCATTACTCCTAAGGGAGTGGTGCAGATTGTCCACGGCATGGTCGAGTACGCCAACCGCTACGCTAAATTCGCCGAGTACCTCGTATCCCAGGGCTATGCCGTCGTCGCGCACGACCATCGCGGCCACGGTATGACCAAGACGGATGCTGGCATCCCGGGCTACTTCGCTGACTACGGTGGCTGGAATCTCATTCTCGAAGACCTCCACGCAGTGCGCCAGTACGTTGATGCAGAATTCCCAGGCAGCAAGCACTATATTCTCGGCCACTCCATGGGGTCGCTTCTGACTCGTAACTACATCGCCAAGTACGGCGAGGGGCTTACCGGCGTCATTATCATGGGCACCGTGTCGTGGCCAGGAGCTAAGGGCGATGCGGGAATGAAGGTTGCAAACCTGCTGGCTAAGATTCGTCCTACCGCGCCGGGCAAGCTGCTCAACACTCTCACCTTTGCTGATTACAACAAGGGCTTTGAGCGCCGCACTAAGTTTGATTGGCTCACCCGTGACCACAAGATTGTCGATGCTTATATTGCGGACGACAAGTGCGGTTTCGTTCCCACCAATGCCTTTTTCCGCGACCTTCTCGTCGGCACGCACTACGCGAATTCGTCTGAAGCCTATGAGAAAGCGCCTGATGATCTGCCACTTTTCGTGGTTTCCGGTGCCGTTGATCCGGCGGGTGGCGCTGGCTGTGTGACTGAGGTCGTGGGTAAATACCTGAACGCGGGGAAGAAGGACGTGCGCTTTAAGGTCTACCCGGATGGTCGCCATGAAATTCTCAACGAGTTGAATAAGGAAGAGGTCTACGCCGACATTTTGGCGTGGTTGGAGTCCCGCTAAGGGGAGCTGGTTAATAGGCGAAAAGTGTGTCCGCTCGGCGTGTCGACCGGCGTGTTGACCGGCGCGACAGCGG
>NZ_KV836220.1:87649-128720 GCF_001838285.1 Corynebacterium sp. HMSC074C03
TTACTGACTGCGTTTATGTCAGCGACGGCGGGTCAATCCGAGTTACTGACTGCGTTTATGTCAGAAATGGCCCGAAAAATGGCCTGAAAGTGTCATAAACTCGCACAGTTTCACGTGTGGAGTCCGTAATTTTTGGTGTCTGCTCAGTCATTATCTTGAGAATCAGACACACCTTTTGTCGGGTAACGTTCTTTTCACGCTGGAAGAAAAGGAACCGACCACATGATCAGAACAAGACAACTCTCGGCGGTCGTGCTCACCATTTCCATGTTGCTGGTGCTCGTAGGCTCTTTTGCGGGAATCACAGCAGGGCGTGCACAGGCGCAAGAGGCTGCGAGTACTATCTCGCCAACCATGGTGATTCTGGATGCTTCAGGGTCAATGCTTGCCGACGATGCGGGTGGCCAAACCCGAATGGAGGCAGCGAAGGACGCGACGAGTAAGTTCGCGGAATCTGTGTCAGAGGACTCCGAAATTGGGTTCATGGTCTACGGCACGGAAGTCGGCAATTCGCCGGAGGAGCGGGAAGCTGGCTGTCAGGACATCACCACGCTGCTGCCCGTGCAGGCTGGCAACTCGGCGAAGATTCCTGCTGAAGTAGGAAAGATCCAAGCCTCCGGTCACACCCCGATGGGGCCTGCGCTGCGTCAGGCTGCCGATGAGTTGCCGAAAGAAGGGCAACGTTCGATTGTGTTGGTCTCCGATGGTGAGGACACCTGTGCTCCGCCACCGGTGTGCGAGGTAGCAAAAGAACTCAAGCAGCAGGGCATTGATCTGGTCATCAACACAGTTGGTTTCCTCGTTGATGCGGGCGCACGTGCTGAACTGGAGTGCATTGCTGAGGCCACAGGCGGCGAGTACCTAGATGCCCAGGACTCCGATTCGCTGGCTGAGTCCATGAAGACGCTGGCGACTCGCACCGCACGCACCGCGCAGTCCAGCGCGCAAGAGATACAGGGCGGCGACGCTCCTACGAGCGCTACCCAGGTGCCTGCCGACGTGGAAACGTTCTCGACCAAGCTGCGGGAAAAGACTCCTGAGTCCGAGCGTAGCATCAGTAATCAGGAAGGCGACGGTGCTGAGTACTTCTCCGTCCCGGTCGCTGAGGGAGAGCGGCTTGCAATTAGTGCGGCCACGGTGCCGGGAGCGTCGTCAGGCGCGACTTTGATGGACCTAGATGTCCGCAGCTTCGCGCTCACTATGCATTTGGACGACAGCAGTTGCTTCCTTGCCAATGATTTCGGCAATGGCATCATCGACTCCAATGGCCCCTTTTTCGCATCGATAACAACCAAGCAGCCCGGAGGAGCGGAGGGGGACTGTAAGTCGGGCAATATGGTGTTCTCCGTGGCCCGAAAAGGAGGCCCCTTCGAAGGTCAGGACATTCCTGCAGAAGTAACCATCAAGCGTTTCGCCAACGAAAACCTGACTGATGTGCCGGAGGCGTTCCCGTCCGACAAGGAGAGCTTGAACCCTCCGCCCGCGACACCGGAAGCAGATCAGGCTAAGAAGGTCACCCCAGGTTCGTGGTTCGATGACGCCACGGAACTTACTGCCGACAACATCAGCAGCGTCACGGCCGACATTGTTCCTGGTGAGACGCACGTGTACAAGATCAAGTCCGAGTATGGGCAGCAGCTCCGCGGCGCCGTCAAACTCATTGACGCCCCAGAAGCGGACAAGCTTGCACAGATCTCCGGCCTGGATATCAAGACGCTGAATTCGGCACGCCAGCTCGCCGGTAGCGAGGAAAACCGTCCGGTAAATGAACACCAGATCGGCGAAGAGACAACATTTGGTAACTCGGCCCGGATTAACTACCGCAATCGGATCGGCGAAGATGGTGAAAAGTCGGGCGATTACGAGGCTGAAAGAGCGTGGCTGGATGGTGACCAGTACATCGTTGTCTTCTTCAACAACAGTTGGGGCGCCGGTAAATCCCACGATGTCGCGGATGTTCAAAACGTCCCGGTGACTTACCAGCTGACCACGGAGTTGGTCGGCGAGAAGATCCCGGGCCCAGCTTTTGAACAGGTCGCGCACAAGTCGCCAAGTAGCGAGGCCCAGACTAGTAGCCAGCAGAATCCGAAGGGCACCGAAGAAAACGAGGATGAAGGCTCTTCCAACATGATGTGGTTCTCTATTGGTGCAGTTCTGTTAGCTGTCGTCGTCGGCGCGGCAATCGCGTTGACTCGTAGGTAACGCTAGAGCGTCCAGTACACGCCGAATCGATCGGGCTTGACGACGGCTTCCGTGCCCTCGGCAACCTCAGCGCCTGTTAGGCCAAGCGCTTGGCAGGCGCTTTCGACCTCCTCGGCAGAATCGCTGGAGAGGCGCATCGCCACACCGTCGCCGAAGGTGAAATTGTGCATGCCCGGCGAGTCGAGCGTCATGAAATTCCCTGACCCGAAAAGCAGGTTGTAGACGGCAGTGGCGGCGGCAGCCTGTGGTTCGTCGCCTGTCCACATGAAGTAGGGAATAACGGCGGGATTCGCTGTCTTTGCGGCAGCGTCCGTGCTTGCAGCCCCGCTGGTTAAGGAATCAATCATCAGTTGCCAGTTGACCCCATTGCCGTCGACCAACCAGCCAAAGAGCGGCGAGAAATCGTAGCTGGTCAGGGGCATGAGCGTAGCACCACCGCTGATGGTTTCATCACCCGCCATCAGATGCTCCCACAGTCTGCGTAGCTGGTTTTCCTGACCAGGGGCAAATCGCACCATAAAAGACACAGCGGGGGTTAATCGGCGGTTCCCGTTCTCAATGAGTTCAAAGTCCATCCCGCCGATGGTGAGCGTGGTGGAGTTGGGCTTGATGTTGGAGTGAAAACCTTCGGCGTAAAACCGCGCAGCGGCGCGGGGGTCGTCGTTAAGCGCGATCACGGCCGAGATAGAAACAGTCATGAAAATGAGCCTAACGACGAGCGCCTAACCGCGCAGAGAACGCAGCGTTTGATCCTAGTCAGTGAAGAATCTTCATACGGCGATATCCCCAGTAACGCTGCGCTGATTAGGGGATTTCAGTTAGTGGCGTGGGCTCTGCTCGCGAACTAGGTCTGCAAATCTGTTGATGTAGTCGCGAACAAAGTCCTCAGTGCTTGACGACGTGAATTCTCCTTGTTCGTCAATGAGTGTTGGCGATTGTCCCAGGAAGACCTCTGGCTGACCGAGCATCGGCATGTCGAAGTACGACAGCGCGAGTCGCAAGTTCTTCTGAGAGCTATAACCTCCCATACGGCCGACGGAGTGGCTGATAATTCCCGCGGGCAGGTTCTTCCATGCCACATCACCGTTGGGCTTAGATCCGATGTCAACGGCATTCTTCAGAGCTGCAGGAATTGTGCGGTTGTTTTCTGGGGTGACAAATAGGATGCCATCGCTGGCTTTAATGGTTTCCCGGAAACTGGTGTATTCCGCGGGAGTCGCAATATCGGACACTGCGGGGTCGTCGTAGTCGAAGTTGTAGAGAGGGAGGTCACGAATCTCGACGATGTCGACTTTGAAGTCATCGGGGAAGTACGTGGCTGCCTTGAGTGCAATCTTTCGTGCATAGGAGGCTCGACGCAAGCTTCCTACCAGGATAGAAATCTGTGCAGTCATGCGAATGTTCCTTTCTTAGGATGTATGGGGAAAGACGTGGATTTAGAAATCCCAGTCTTCATCTGCGGTGTCTTCGGCTTTTCCGATGACATATGCGGAGCCGGAACCGGAGAAAAAGTCGTGGTTTTCATCTGACCCCGGGGTGAGGGCGGCGAGAATTTCGGGCTTGAAGGCGGTCTCTTCATGGTTAAACCGCTGCGGGTATCCCAAGTTCATGAGCGCTTTGTTGGCGTTGTATCGAATGAAGTTGGCAACGTCGTCGTAGAGCCCGAGTGGTTGGTATAGGGCTTCGGAGTACCTCAGTTCGAGCTGGTATAAATCATCGAGAAGCTCGAAGACGAAAGCCTTCATCTGCGTTTGCGTGGCGGTGTCGTAGGTTTCTACGCCTCGCTGGAATTTGTAGCCGGAGTAATAGCCGTGAACAGCTTTGTCACGCAGAATCAGGCGCACCATGTCGGCGGTATTGGTCAGGATGCCACGTGATGCGAAGTGCAGCGGGAGGTAGAAGCCGGCGTAGAGCGAGAAGGACGAAAGAAGCGTTGCTGCCGCCTTTCGCTTGAGTGGAACGTCGCCGTAATAGTGTTTGAGCACAGCTTTTGACCGAGCCTGCAGGATGTCATTGGCGACTGCCCATTGGTAGGCAGCGTCGATGTCAGGGGTATTGGATAGCGTAGAAAATACTGAAGAATAAGACTTTGCATGCACTGCTTGCATGAAAGCGATATTCGTGTAGACGGCCTCTTCATGTTCGGTGCGGGCATCTTGAATTTGGGAAATCTCCCCGACAGACGCCTGGACTGTGTCGAGCATGGTCAGTCCGGTGAATACCTTCATGGTCAGCTCGCGTTCTAGATCGGTGAGACGTCGCCAGTCTGCAAGGTCATTGGACAGCGGAACTTTTTCGGGCAGCCAAAAATTTGCTGTTAGGCGATTCCACACTTCGAGATCTTTGTCATCTTGCACTCGGTTCCAGTTGATTGGCCGAAGGCGGGCAGCTGGGTCCTTTCGAAAAGACGGTGGCGTAGTTGAATAGCTGTAGATGTTCAAGAAGTAGCGCTCCTCCAGAATTTTTCCAGGCCCTCTTTGACGTTTTCCACATCGTGGTCTGTCCCCAGTAGCTCATAGTGGTATAGCTCCGGAACCTGGCATTTTGCAGAAATGATGGCTCCGGCTATGCAAAAGTCGGTGCCGAAATTTGTGTTGCCCGAGGTGATGACACCGCGGATGAAACTCCTGTTGGTTTCGTCGTTGAGAAAAGCGATGACTTGCTTAGGTACCGCGCGGCGCCGACATCCGCCACCATAAGTCGGTGTGATCAGGACAAATGGGCTGCAAACGCGAATCATTCCGTCTTTTCGCGGATGTAACGGGATGCGTGCTGCTGGTTGAGCCAGCTTTTGGACGAACCGGTGAGTGTTTTCAGAAGCACTGGAGAAGTACACGATTCGGGGTGACTCCTCCGGTGGGAGTTCCGTGAAAGTCAGCGGCGTCTTCGATGATGAAGACACTCGATTACCTCCTATGTTCAATGGATTGAACATAGAATAGAGGAGTGAATGGGGTGTCAACAAGGCGTTGCCTACATGCGGTTGAAAAGTGCTTAGTCACGCAATTGCGAAGTAAAGCCGCGACTCTGCATTAACGGCGGAAAAACCCAGCAGCTGATTTTCAAGTCGGGAAAGTGGCGGGGTTGCCGGCCGGGGGGGGAGGAGGCGGTGTCTCTCGGAGGGGCTCCAGTCGTGCCCTGGGCAAAAGCACAACTGGGAAAACAAAAACGCCGCGCCTTGGAAAGACCCAGTCGATGAGGAGACTGGTTTTCCAAAACGCGGCGTTTTCTACAGCGCTTTCGCGTCAACTACTTCAGCGGGCGAACACTTCCGGTGAAGTGCGGACGCTTCTTCTTGCGATCCCACGCGACGATGTTGACTGCACGGCCGATGTTGGAGCTGCTATCAGTCAGGTTGTGAGCAGCACCTGCACCGTCACCGGTGTGGGTGAGTGCGACGTTGATGGTGGTCGGCAGAACGACCGGCGCACCGAAGGAAATCTGGAACTCGTACGACTGACCCGGCAGAACCTGTGCCTCAGCCAGTGCGCGGGAGGCGGTGTACATGCCGTGTGCAATCGCTGCTGGCATGCCCAGAGCCTTCGCGGAGACAGAGGTGATGTGAATCGGGTTCCAGTCACCGGAAACCTTGGCCCACTTGCGGCCGGTGTTGCCAGCCAGCTTCCACTGGGCAGTGGGGAAGGGGACCTTGAACTGCTCGCGCTTGATGGTCTCGGCGCCGGACTTGATGGCCTCACGCTGTGCCTGGACCTCTTCGAAGCCCTCCGCCTCCTTTAGGCGAACGCCCTTGGCCAGGTACACCGACTGCTCCTCGACCAAGGTGGCGCCGGATGTGGACGATGTAACAGTCGACTCCAGAACAACCTCAGTGCCCGAGCGGTGAGCGCGGAATGCGGCAACCTTCACCGCGATATCAACCTTGCCACCGAGTGTGACAGGCGAGATTTCGCGGTAGGTGTTCTCGGTGTGGACCAGGCCCATCATCGGCAGCGGGAAATCGTCCGCAGCCATTAGCTCCATCTGAATGGGCATGATTAGGGCGTGGATGTGGCCGAAGAACGCTTGCTCAGACTTCGGGGCGCCAACGACGTCGCGGAAGTCCTGGTCGCGGTCGGCATCGACAGTGACACCCTTGACCACTAGTTCATCGACCTTGATTTCGGTGGAGTTCGGGCGCTTCTTTGCCGAACCAGCAGCTGCCTTGGCGTAGAGCGGAACCAGATTGGGAATGGCGTCCAGGGTCTTAGCCATAAGTTTTCCTCTTTCCTCCTTATCGGGAGCCTATGCGGAAGTCACGACTTCGCTTAGGCGCCGACGATGTTCTGACCACAGACGCGCAGGACGTGGCCATTGACACCGAGCGCGCGGTCGGAGACCAGGAAGGCGATTGCCTGGGCGACATCGCCCGGCTGGCCGCCCTGCTGCAGCGAGTTCACGCGTCGAGCAACCTGGCGGTTGACGAACGGAATGGCAGCGGTCATGTCGGTCTCGATGAAGCCCGGAGCAACAGCGTTGATGTTGCCGCCGCGCTTAGCGAACTCCTCAGCGTAAGCCTCGACCATTGCGATAACACCGGCCTTGGAGGTGGCGTAGTTGGTCTGACCGCGGTTACCTGCGATACCGGAGGTGGAAGCCATGGTGGCAATACGCGGAGCCTTCTCGAAGGCCTTGTGGTTCAGCAGCTGCTCGTTCATCTTCAGCTGAGACTCGATATTGACGGCGATGACCGAGCCCCACTTGGCGTCGTCCATGTTGGCGAACATCTTGTCGCGGGTGATACCTGCGTTGTGGATGACGATGTCCAGGCGGCCGTAGCGGGCCACAGCAGCATCGGCAATGGCGTTGCCGGCGTCGTCGGCAGTGATGTCCTGCTGCAGAGCCAGGCCACCGAGCTCGTTGGCAACCTTGGACAGCGCCTCGCCAGCCTGCGGAACGTCGATGACGATGACCTCTGCGCCGTCAGCCTTGAGCTGACGAGCGATAGCGGCGCCGATACCACGGGCGGAACCGGTGACAGCGGCAACCTTGCCAGCCAGCGGCTTATCCCAGTCAGCTGGGATCTCACCAGCGTCGGAGGTGACGCGGAGGAACTGGCCGTCGATGAAGGCCGAGCGGCCGGAGAGGAAGAAGTGCAGGGAGGAAATCACGGACGGGGCGGTGACCGAGACACCCGGAGCAACGAGGATGCCGTTAGCGGTGGAGCCGCCACGAACCTCGTGGCCGAGGGAGCGAATCAGGCCCTCGATACCACCGGCGACAGCGTTCTCAGCAATCTCGGCCGGAGTTGCGTTGTGGTGAGCATCCTTGGCGCGGGAGACGGTGACGATGCGGCCGCCCTTGTCCAGCTTGCGCATGTGCTTTGCAGCAGCGAGCACTGGGCCCTGCAGTTCTGCCGGGCGCTTAGCCTCGGTGGCGACGAGGACAATGGCACCTATCTTGTCGTCAGCGGCGTTGCCACGACGAACTTGCAGGCCCCACTCTGTCAGCTGAGCTGCAACTGCGTCTGCATCTGCACCCTCGCCGGTGACGAGCACCTTGTCGTTGTTCAGCAGCGGACCGCCCGGCTTGTAGCGGCGCAGGAACGGTGGCTGTGGCAGGCCAGCGGCCTTAGCCAGTCCAGTGAGCGGACCACCGTTGACGAGTTCCTGGTACTTATCGGTCATGGAAAATTCTCCTTGAAAGTAAAAGTGTCTTTATCGGTGGTGCGCTTTTAGACGCGAGCCTCGAGAACTGCGACAACACCCTGGCCGCCCGCAGCACAGACGGAGATCAGGCCGCGAGTGGTCTTGCCGGTCTCATCTGCCTTCTGGCGCAGCATCTTGGCGAGGGCTGCCACAATGCGGCCGCCGGTAGCGGCGAATGGGTGGCCGGCTGCCAGGGAAGAGCCCTTGACGTTGAGCTTCTCGCGCGGAATGGAGCCCAGCGGGCCTTCCAGTCCGAGCTTGGTGCGGCAGAACTCCTCGTCCTCCCATGCCTTCATGGTGGACAGAACGGTGCCGGCGAAAGCCTCGTGGATCTCGAAGAATTCGAAGTCGTCGAAGGTCCAGCCGTTGCGGGCCAGCAGGCGCGGGGTGGCGTAAGCCGGAGCCATCAGCAGACCCTCGTCGCCGTGGACAAAGTCAACTGCGGCTGCCTCGGAATCGACGACGTCGGCAAGCACGGGCAGACCGCGCTCAGCGGCCCACTCCGGGGTGGAGACGAGGACGGCAGAGGCGCCGTCGGTAAGCGGAGTGGAGTTACCGGCGGTCATGGTCGGCTCTGCTTCCAGGCCGCGGCCGAAGACTGGCTTGAGCTTGGCCAGCTTCTCCGGGGTGGAGTCCGGGCGCATGTTGGTGTCACGGGAAACGCCCTTGTACGGGGTGACGAGGTCAGTGAAGAAGCCCTCGTCGTAAGCGTTTGCCATGTTTTGGTGGGAAGCGGCGGCGAGCTCATCCTGCTCAGCTCGGGTAACGCCCCACTTGGCGGTGGTGATGGCCTGGTGCTCACCCATGGACAGGCCAGTGCGCGGCTCGCCGGTCGACGGAGTGTCCGGAGCCAGGTCGGACGGACGAGCCTTCAGGAAGACCTTTGCCATGTCCAGAGTGGACTTCTGGCGGCTGGCCTCCAGCAGGATCTTGCGCAGACGGTCGTTGACAGCAATCGGAGCGTCGGAGGTGGTGTCCACACCGCCGGCGATAGCGGAGTCAATCTGACCCAGCTTAATCATGTTGGAGACAGAGTTGAGGGCCTCCATGCCGGTGGCACATGCCATCTGAATGTCGAAAGCCGGGGTGTCCGGCGCCAGTGCGGAGCCGAGGACACACTCACGGGTGAGGTTAAAGTCACGGGAGTGCTTCAGCACAGCGCCGGCGGAGACTGCACCGAGGCGTTCGCCGCCGATACCGAAGCGGGCGACGAGACCGTCGATTGCAGCGGTCAGCATGTCCTGGTTCGACTCGTTAGCGTATTCCTTATTAGAACGAGCGAACGGAATGCGGTTACCGCCGACGACGACTGCGCGGCGCAGAGAGTTATTGTTGGCCTGAGCTGCCATGTGATTGTTCCCTTCAAAATCCTTGAAGTGTGACGTGAATTACTAAATTTAGACAATACTGGTATCGGTGTTTTCTGTCACGTTTTTAGAAATATTTTTGCCCAGTCATCTACCGGGCGGGGGAGGTGAGGGGTAAACACCGTCGTTTACCTGTGAAAAATTCGATGGGCAGCAGTCCGGAATCTCAAAATTTTTCCCGCTTGACGACGGTAATTGCGTCAATCCCCACTAGTTGGGGTGGTGGCCGGAGGTATCAATAGAGTGCAAAGGCGTATAGGGGTTTAGACTTTATCGCCATGCGACCTGAACTTTCCTCGTATAACCATCTTTCCGCGGGCAAGGTCCGGGAAATCTACGAGATTGACCCTGAGACTCTGCTGCTTGTGGTCAGTGACCGTATTTCTGCCTTCGACCACATTCTGGAGACCCCGATTCCTGACAAGGGTCGAGTGCTCACCGCGATGAGCGTGTTCTTCTTCGACGAGATCGACTTTCCGAACCATATGGCTGGCCCGGCTGACGATGAGCGCATTCCGGAAGAGTGCCTCGGCCGTGCGCTGGTGTGCAAGAAGCTGGACATGCTGCCATTCGAGTGTGTCGCACGTGGCTACCTAACCGGCTCGGGTCTCGTCGAGTACAAGGAAAACGGCACTGTCTGTGGCATTGAGCTGCCAGAGGGCCTCGTCGAGGGCTCCAAGTTGCCAGAACCGATTTTCACCCCGGCCACCAAGGCCGAACTGGGCGAGCACGACGAGAATGTCTCCTTCGACGCCGTTGTGGAGTCCCTGGGGCAGAAGCGTGCCGAAGAACTGCGCGATGCCACCCTGCGTATCTACACCCAGGCTGCTGAACTGGCTGCTAAGCGCGGCATCATCCTGGCCGACACCAAGTTCGAGTTCGGTCTCGACTCCGACGGCAACCTGGTGCTGGCCGACGAGGTTCTCACCCCGGACTCCTCCCGCTACTGGCCAGCCGACTCCTACCAGGAGGGTTCGGTTAACCCGAGCTTCGACAAGCAGTACGTCCGAAACTGGCTGACCTGCTCCAAGTCCGGCTGGAAGAAGGACGAGGGCACTCCGCCGCCGGCGCTGCCGGGTAGTGTTGTGGAAGCAACTCGCGAGCGGTACGTCGAGGCCTACGAACGACTGTCGGGCCGCCGCTTCTCGGACTGGATTGGAGAACCTGCGTGAGCGAAGTGACCTTGGACTCGGCATCCGTCGGCAAGCCTGCAGCAAAGGATTTGCCTGCACCCCGTGCACAACGGAAGCCGGTGACTCGGTCCTTCCACGGAAGGTACTTCACCGATAACTTCGAGTGGCTCCGCGATAAGGAAAACCCCGAGGTTATCGAATACCTAGAGGCTGAAAATGCCTATACGGAGGCTTTTACCTCCGATCTTGATGGCACCGCGGACGCGATTTTTAAGGAGATCAAGTCGCGCGTGCAGGAGACCGACATGTCGGTCCCAACTCGCCTTAATGGCTGGTGGTACTACTCACGCACGCAGGAGGGCAAGTCTTACGGGATGAGCTGTCGCGTGCGTGCGGAGGCCGGTGACGGTCTTGCCGCGTGGACGCCACCGACCATTGCGGACGACTCCCCGGCACCAGGAGAACAGGTCATCCTGGATGCCAACGAGCTGGCCGAAGGCCACGACTTCTTCGCTCTTGGCGCAGCGAGCGTCTCCGCGGACGGCAATCTGCTGGCCTACTCCACCGACGTCACAGGCGACGAGCGCTACACGCTGCGCGTAAAGGATTTGCGCACGGGCGAACTGCTTGACGACGAAATTGCGGGCATCGCCGCAGGTGCTACCTGGGTTGGCTCGGAATGGATCTTCTATCAGAAGGTCGACGAAGCCTGGCGGCCGGATTCCGTGTGGCGTCACCGCGTGGGCACCTCCACCGAGGATGACGTCTGTGTCTTCCATGAGCCCGATGAGGCCTACTGGGTCGGAGTCGGTACGGTACGCAGCGAAAAGTACCTGATTATTGAGAGCTCCTCGAAGATTACCTCTGAGGTCTGGTACCTGGACGCCAGTGACCCGACCAGTGAGTTCACCTGCGTGCGCCCGCGCGAGTCCGGTGTTGAATACGACATCGACCACGCCGTCATTAGTGGCCAGGATATGTGGCTGATTACACACAATATGACTGGCTCGAACTTCGCACTGGCCATGGTGCCGGTGGGGTCTTTCGACAGTATTTCGGATCTCACTGAGCTGGTTGCTCACCGCGATGACGTCCGTGTTGAGGGCGTTGACTGCTTCGCTGGGCACATCGCGTTTGGATACCGTCGCGGCGGTATTGGTCGTGTGGCGCTGGCGGTATTGGCACAGGAAGAGGATGGTGCTGGCCCCGCTGAGACGGGCGATGCTGCCGACCCAGTGCCAGCCTCCGCTGTGAACTTCGTCGAGCTCGAATTCGACGAAGAGCTCTACTCCGCAGGCACTACCGGCAACGCTGAATGGGACACCCCGGTGTTGCGCTACGCCTACGGCTCCTTCACCACGCCGTCGCAGCTCTGGCAGATTGATATTGCCTCGGGCAAGCGGGTGCTGCTCAAGGAGCAGAAGATTCGCGGGGAGTTTAATCGCGGTGATTACGTCGCCAAGCGTGAATGGGTGAGTGCAAGCGATGGTGCCCAGATTCCGGTGTCGATTATTTACCGCGCGGATTTGGATTTGGATGCGCCGAATCCGACGCTGCTCTACGGCTACGGTTCCTACGAATCCTCGATGGATCCGGGCTTTTCCATCGCCCGGCTGTCGCTGCTGGATCGTGGGATGATCTTTGTCATTGCACACGTCCGCGGTGGTGGCGAGATGGGCCGTGGCTGGTGGGAGAACGGTCGCGCAACCACGAAGAAGAACACATTCACTGACTTCGTCGCCGTCGCTGACTACCTGCTGGATTCTGGGTGGACCACACGCGAGCAGCTGGTAGCACTCGGCGGTTCGGCGGGCGGCATGCTGATGGGCGTGGTCGCAAACATTGCTGGCGATAGGTTCGCGGGCATTCAGGCCGTGGTCCCGTTTGTCGACTGCCTGACATCCATGCTGATGCCAGAGCTGCCGCTGACCGTGGTGGAGTGGGATGAGTGGGGCGATCCCTACCACGACCCGGAGGTCTACGACTACATGGCCTCCTACGCGCCGTACGAGAACATCTCGGCCGATGCGAAGTACCCGAAGATTCTCGCGACTACTAGTTTGAACGACACTCGCGTGCTCTACGTGGAGCCGGCAAAGTGGATTGCCAAGCTGCGCGAAGTTGTCGGAGGTCAGCCGGGGCAGTTCCTGCTCAAGACCGAGATGTCCGCTGGTCACGGTGGTGTTTCCGGCCGTTACGAACGCTGGCGTCAGACTGCCTTCGAGTATGCCTGGATTGTCCACACTGCTGGTGCGGTGGAGTAACGGCATGGATATGCGCACGCTGCTGGCAGCGCAGGGTTTTGACACCGATTCGCTTTCCGACGATCAGTTGGCCGTCTACCACACGCTTTTTCGGCGGCGGGATGTCCGCCGCGAATTCGCCGGAGAAAAGTTGGACAGGGAGCGATTGATGCGCGTGTTGGCGGCCGCTCACGCCGCTCCTTCGGTGGGGCTGTCCCAACCATGGGACTTTCATATCATTCAGAGCCCGGACCGCCTGCGGCAGTTTGCCGACCACGTAGCCGGACGCCGCGCTGAATTCGCGGCCAAGCTCGAAGGCGAGCGGCGTGAGACCTTCAATCCGATTCAGATTGAAGGAATTGTGGACTCGGGAACGGGCATCGTCGTCACCTATGACCCGACCCGTGGCGGCAAGAACATTCTCGGCCGCGACACCGTCGATGACACCGGGTTAATGTCAGTCGCGCTGGCTATTCAGAATCTGTGGCTGGCTGCTACGGCAGAGGGGCTCGGCGTCGGTTGGGTCAGTTTCTACCATGAGGATTTCCTGGCCAACTTTGTCGGTGTCGAGGCGCCCGTGCGGCCGGTGGCCTGGCTGTGCATTGGTCCGGTAACGCACCTGGCCGCGGAGCGTGACTTGGAGAAGTTTGGTTGGCGCAAGGGTTTGGCGCTCGATGAGGTTGTGCACTGGGGATAATCTGAACTCTTACTTGAAAGGCCTCTGAGTATTCTCCAAGCTTTGTCCTCTCCGTTACCAAAAATTTACATACGCCTGTTTTTGTTGAATCCATGGCAGGCAGTGGGGTGCAAGAACAGATTCGGACGACAGACCAGGTCGTTCGTCCAGCGGGCAAAGAGCTCGTAACTGTTGACGGTGGTGTGGTCGGTTCGCCGCTTTTGGTGTCGGTGTCGGGTTTGCGCGATGGCACATTGCTCGATGTCGCTCGTTTCGTGGCAGCGATGGAACAGCGCGGTATTACGCCGTCTCTGCTGGTAGCGCCGCATGCGGGTAAGAACTGGTCGTTGCGGGAAGCTCCGGCGGTGCTGGATTGGCTCCGCCGTCGTAGCGATGACGGCATCGAGATTGTTCTCGCGGGGTTCGATCAGTCGGTTCGAGGCCGAGGCGCGGAATTTGCGTCGTTGAGCGAACATGAAGCGCGCTTGCGCCTGATTGCCGCAACGCGCCAGATGCGTGCGATGGGTTTTGAGACGGATGTCTTTGCACCGCCGAAGTGGACCATGTCGCCAGAGACCATGAACGTGTTGCCGGAGCTGGGCTTCCGTGTTGCAGCGGACCGAAATGGGGTCCGCGACCTGATCACTGGTGCTGTTGATCCAACTCGCGTGCTGGCTATCGGCGAGGGCTTCGGCGGCGCCGGTTGGTGGCGCCGCGCGGTGCGCTCCTCAGTGCAGCGCTCGCTGGAGAAGGGCCGCGCGGTGCGTATCTCCGTTAACGCTTCGAAACTGCGGGAGCACAAGCTGCGCCAGGATGTTGTCGGCATCATTGACCAGGCGGTCGATGGGGGTGCGCAGCCGGTCAACCACTCTTCGGTGCCGCTGGGCCGCGAGTTCTTTGAAGGCATGGAGCAGGTCGGCTAGTCGTCACCTCTGACGGCTATCGTGGGACTGCCCTAGTGTGGGGTTTATGAGCAATCTCTTCGACATCCCAGTGACCACTATCGACGGTAACGAAGCAGCGATGAACGACTGGGCAGGCCACGTTCTGCTTATCGTCAACACCGCCTCGGAGTGCGGTTTCACGGATCAGTACGACGATCTGCAAGGACTTTTCGACGAACTCGCACCCCGAGGCTTCTTCGTCCTCGGCTTCCCCTGCAACCAGTTCGGCGGGCAAGAGCCCGGCAGTGCCGAGGAAATCAAGCAGTTCTGCCAGCGCGAATTCGGCGTTACCTTCCCGCTCTTCCAAAAGACGGAGGTCAACGGCGACAGCGCTCACCCACTCTACAAGCTGCTGAAGGAAACCCCGGACGCCGACGGCGAGGCTGGGGACGTGAAGTGGAACTTCGAAAAGTTTGTTATCTCGCCCGAGGGGGAGGTCATCGGCCGTTTCCGGTCCAAGGTTTCGCCTGACGACGACGCTCTGCGCGACCTCATTGAGGAAAATCTGCCTATTTAAACTTGGCTATTTGCTGGCGTCCAGCGGTGCTTGCTCGAAGTAGCCCGTGGCGCCGTAGCCCACGATGCCACCTCGGTTGCGCAGGGTCATGCTAGCTAGACCGACCTTGCCAAGCTCATCGCCACCGATGGTGACCCAGTCACCCTGAACCGCGACAACCATGTTGGCGTGTACCCCAAGGCCTGCGGGGTAGCGGTAGAAAATGATGTCACCCACCTGAGGAGAGAAGTCCTTGTCGGTGACGAAAGCATCATGTGCCTTGTAGGCATCCATGAGCTGTTCGACATCCGTAACCAGCCATGGGTTCTCGGTTGCGGCAGCCGAATTCTCGGGCGTATCAAAGACCGGAACACCCGCGGATGCGAGCAGGAATGACAAGAATGGCGCAGTCCAGGAACCGGAGCAGTCGACCGTGTCTCCGAATGCGTCAAGGTTTGGATTCAGCTTCGATGTCTGGTTCGTAGCCGCAGGTGCAGAACCCGGCCTGGTGGCAGCAGCGGCGGCGACGGCATCTTCATCAGCGGTTGGGTCTGCGTCTGAATTCGGGTGCTCGCCGACCTTGGGGATAACGCTGCGGATGTCGGCATCAGTAGCGCCACACGCCAGGCCGAAGTAAACCTCAGGGGAGGGCTGCTCCTCGTACTGATAGCGCGCAACATCCTTCAGAGCCTGCTGATAGTAGGGGCGGTCTGCCTCGGTGCGGGGGAACGTGCCACCACGCCAAGCCAGAACATTGATAGGACCGAAGAGCGTGAACCACCCGGCGAAGAGGAATACCGCCGTCAGTACCAGGATGGACACAGGCGGGATAGCGGCGCGAACACGTTGCAGCATGCTCGGTGAGGATGCGTTCTCCTGGCCGTCGTCAAGCGATGGTGAGGAAGACTCAGACCGTGGTGCGTGAGGCTGCTGTGCGGGCACAGGCGCGGGTGAATCGGTGGTCATATCTTCCCAGGATAGTAGGCGGCGCTGCGGTCGTCCTTGGCGAGTGCGTCTGAGCCGTACGTAATGGCATAGTCTGCGGCTCCTGCTGCGGAAGGGGGCGTGCAGTTAAACTGTGGTTCATGACTTCATCCGACATGCGTAACGAGGCCGAGCACGACCCTCGTGAGGATCTGCCGAGCTTCCTGCGTGAGCCGGACAAAATAGACAAGCTTCTCTATGCATCGCTGATGCTGGTTGCCGTGTACGGCTTTGCAATTATCCCGTTCCGCGCGGTTTTGCTGCTCAAGTACACGTTTTTGCATACGTGGCTGACGGGCTCGAATCTCTCGGTGCTGATTCTCGCGTCGGAAAACGAGGATAGGCCGCTCTTCCTCTTCGCTGTTGTGGTGATTGCGGCGCTGTCGACAATTAAGTTCATGCCGTTCTTCTACTGGATGGGCAAGAAGTGGGGCACGGAATTCATCACGATGAGTTTCGGCGGCCATCCACCGCGATGGTTTAAGAAGATGGAGAACTTCATCTATGAACGCATCGGGCTGAGTGTGCTGGCATCGTTTGTGCCATTCTCGCCGATTCCGGCCACGATCGTCGTGGCCATCGGTGGTATTGCGAAGGTGCGCGGCTGGGTAGTAGGTGTGTACCTCTTCCTCTGTGCCGCAATGCTCAAGTGCTTCTACCTGTACTTGGGCCTGAAGTTTGGCCCAAGTATCCAGGGCTCCCTGCAGACGATTGACCGGTACGTCACCTACATCACCTTCGCGCTGATTGGCTGGATGTTCCTATCCATCTGGTGGAAAAACAGGAAGCCGGGCGGCCAGGCGGCTTAATCCTGTTCGCGCTCAATCAGCGGTAGCGGGCTGTACTTGTCACGCAGCGCCTTCAGCGACAGATCGTGAGCGTGCAGGCGCTTGTCCTCATCCGTCGTCGGCTGGAAGTGCGGTACCGGCTGTGGGTTGAAATCGTCGTCAATTGCGACATAAGTCATGGTCGAGTGCAGAGCCTT
The DNA here is from genome assembly GCF_001838285.1 of Corynebacterium sp. HMSC074C03. NCBI lineage: Bacteria > Bacillati > Actinomycetota > Actinomycetes > Mycobacteriales > Corynebacteriaceae > Corynebacterium > Corynebacterium sp. HMSC074C03. The sequence goes on from NZ_KV836220.1 coordinate 104,325, forward strand.
GCGCAGTCCGCCGACACCCTTGCGGGGCTCACAGCAGTAGACCTGCACCGACAGGTGCATCGAGGTCGTGCCGGTGCGCAGGATGCGTGCGCGCACCTCAACTAGGTCGCCAATGTGGATTGGGTTGTAGAAGCGAATACCACCTGCGTACACGGAAATAGTCTGGCGTCCCGCCCAGTTGGTGGTAACTGCCGTCGCAGCCTCATCAATCCACTCCATGGCGGTACCGCCGTGGACGTTTCCGCCCCAGTTAACATCGGTCGGCTTTGCCAGGAAACGTGTGGTCAGCTCGGGTGCAGAGGAATCCGCGGAGTACGTTTGCGCGCGCATGCTGGCTTCGATGTCGCGGCGGAGCTCAAAACGGGAAAGAGCGGCCTTTTCAACACGCTCTTCTTCCTCCGTTTGCGGCACCCACTTCGGAACCGGTGTCGACTTACCATTTTCATCCATGGCCACGAAGATCACTAGGCAGTCAGCTGCGCGGGTGAACTTGCCCTCGCGCGGATCAGCTGAGAGCACCTCGTTGACGATGTGCATAGAACTGCGACCGGTATGCGCAATCTTGGAGCGCACCTCAACGATGTGGCCGCTGGGAATCGGGCGAGTGAAGTGAATGTGACCGAAGTACGCAGTCACGCAGTAGCGTCCCGACCAGCCGGTCGCACAGGCGTAAGCGGCCTTGTCAATCCACTGCAACACACGGCCGCCGTGGACGGAATTGGTTCCGGCCATAATGACATCGGTCGGCGACGCCATAAAACGGAGTACAAGAGATGGTGACGCTGGAGCGTGCACCTGTTCAGCTTTTTCAGTTGACTGCGTATCCATATATGAAAGCATAACTCTAGGATGAGGTTATGGTATCCAAAATCTCGCCTTTCGACGTTCGCAGCGCTCTTTCCACCGCCGCACCCTGGGCGGCGCAACGTCTTCTCGGCCGCGAATTGCTATCTGACCAAAAGGCTGCCTCCTTCGCCGGGGCAGATGGGGCGCAGGGGCCGTCGTTAAGCCGTGCGAGCCTCGCCAAAGCGGTGCGTCTGTCCGTGCGGATGCTCGCCCAAGAGGCGCCGGGGCATAGCGTCGAGGTGCGCGTGCCGCCCTTCGTCGCGGTCCAGTGCATTGAGGGGCCCAGGCACACACGCGGTACGCCGCCCAATGTCGTGGAGATGTCGCCGGAGATTTGGCTGGGACTCGCGTGCGGAATGATCACGTTAGAGCAGGTGCAGGCGCACATCGATATGTCGGGAACGCGCGCGGCGGAAATTGGGAATCATCTGCCGGTGGCGCGCATTTCTTAAAGCCCGTGGGGGGATGCTGAATTGGTGCCCAGGCGGGTGGGGCTATTAGTGTGAATGTCGTGGCCGATACCAACATTTCAGGTGCACCAAAGACCAAACTTTTGCCAATTTCGCCATACGACGATTTGGGGGAGACATCCCCGCGCGAAGAATGTGGCGTTTTTGGCGTTTGGGCACCTGGCGAAGACGTGTCCAAACTCACCTACTATGGCCTGTTTGCCCTGCAGCATCGCGGCCAGGAAGCCGCCGGTATCGCAGTCGGCGACGGCGACCAAATTCTCGTATTCAAGGACCTGGGCCTTGTTTCCCAGGTTTTTGATGAGCAGACGCTCGACGCTCTGAAGGGGCACGTAGCGGTGGGGCACACGCGCTACACCACCGCTGGCGCTCCTGCGTGGGAGAATGCACAGCCGATGTTCCAGATGGCCTCCGACGGCACGGACATCGCGCTGGGGCACAACGGCAACCTGACCAACCACCTCACGCTGTTCCATGAGGCGGTCGACAAGGGCCTGCTGCGTGAAGAGGGCGAGCTGCCCAGTGACTCCGCAATCATGACCACTTTGCTTGCCGACGAAACCGGCAAGATTGACCACCCCGAAGATTACGGCTGCAGCACCAATGTAGAAGCGGCCGCGATGGCACTGCTGCCGCGTTTGAAGGGTGCTTTCTGTCTTACTTTCACCGATGGCGAGACGCTGTACGCCGCGCGTGACCCATACGGTGTGCGCCCGCTGTGCCTGGGGCGCCTGTCCGGTGGTTGGGTAGTCGCATCCGAGACTTGCGCGCTGGATATCGTCGGTGCATCGTTCGTCCGCGAGATCGAGCCAGGCGAGATGGTGACCATTGATGCTTCCGGTGTGCGTTCGCAGCGTTTTGCCGAGACCACCCACGCTGGATGCATTTTTGAGTACGTCTACCTGGCGCGCCCGGACTCCAACATCCGTGGTCGCTCTGTCAACGCCGTGCGCCTTGAGCTAGGTCGCCAGTTGGCGCGTGAGTTCCCGGCTGACGGTGACCTAGTAATGCCGGTGCCGGAATCCGGAACCCCGGCGGCGGTTGGCTATGCCCAGGAATCGGGCATTCCGTTTGGTCAGGGTCTGACCAAGAACGGGTACGTGGGGCGTACCTTTATTCAGCCTTCGCAGACGATTCGTCAGCTGGGCATCCGACTGAAGCTGAACCCGCTGAAGGAAGTTATTGCCGGTAAGCGCTTGGTAGTGGTCGATGACTCCATCGTCCGCGGCAACACTCAGCGTGCCCTGATTCGCATGCTGCGTGAGGCTGGTGCGAAGGAAGTGCACGTGCGCATCGCCGCGCCGCCGGTGAAATGGCCGTGCTTCTACGGCATTGACTTTGCCTCTCCGGGCGAGCTGTTGGCCAACGGCGTGGATGAAAATGACATCGTCGCCGGTATCGCAACCGCGATTGGTGCCGACAGCCTGGGATTTGTCTCCATCGATGGCATGGTCGCCGCTTCCGAGCAGGCAAAGACCGAAGTCTGTTGTGCCTGCTTCGATGGCAAGTACCCGCTGGGTCTGCCGGAGGGCAATCCGAATGCGGCAGCTGTGGAGAGGATGCAGGCAGCCCAGGCTGCCAAAGCCGCAACGAGCAATTAGCCTCGAAACCTCCTTAGAATGAACTACGAGAACTGAACCGAGAACGAAGCGCAAGCGGTGCTGTGGATTGCAGCCGTTGCTTTGTTCCCGGTCCGCCAATACTCCCGGATACGGCAGTAACGCCGCCCGGGGGAGAAAGTTTAAAGCGAGAGCCTCTAATGACCGAGAACGTTTCTGGTGCTTCCTATGCTGCAGCCGGCGTCGACATCGAAGCCGGCGACCGCGCCGTTGAACTATTCGCCCCGATTGCCAAGAAGGCCACTCGCCCAGAGGTCCGTGGCGGGCTCGGCGGTTTTGCCGGCCTGTTTGCACTGGGCAACTACGAAAAGCCGCTGCTGGCCGCATCCTCCGATGGTGTGGGGACCAAGTTGGCCGTGGCGCAGGCCGTCGGCAAGCACGACACCATTGGCCTGGACCTGGTCGCCATGGTCGTCGATGACCTGGTTGTGTGCGGCGCCGAGCCGCTGTTCCTGCAGGACTACATCGCAATTGGCAAGGTCGTGCCGGAGCACGTCGCCGAGATCGTTTCCGGCATCGCCGAGGGATGCGTCCAGGCGGGTTGCGCCCTCCTGGGCGGCGAGACTGCAGAGCACCCGGGTGTGATGGAACCAGACGAGTACGATGTCTCTGCTACCGGCGTCGGTGTCGTGGAAGAGGACAAGCTTCTCGGCCCGGACCGCGTGCGTGAGGGCGATGTCATTATCGCCATGGAGTCCTCTGGACTTCACTCCAACGGCTACTCGCTGGCTCGCTACGTTCTCCTGGAGAAGGCCGGTCTGGAGCTCGACGGTTACGTCGAGGACTTCGGGCGTACCCTCGGTGAGGAGCTGCTGGAGCCAACCAAGATTTATGCGAAGGACTGCCTGGCTCTCATGAACGAGGCAGAGGTTCGCACTTTCTGTCACGTCACCGGTGGTGGATTGGCTGGCAACATGGTCCGCATCATGCCGGAAGGCCTGACCGCTGACATGAGCCGCGCAACATGGACCCCGGGCCCGATCTTCAAGACCATTGCTGAGCTCGGCAACGTCTCTCGCGAGGAGATGGAGAAGACCTTCAACATGGGTGTTGGCATGGTTGCGATTGTTTCTGCAGAGGATCGCGATCGTGCACTGGCTCTGCTGACTGCCCGCCACATCAACGCTTGGGAGCTGGGTACTGTCCGCAAGAGCGAGGAGGGCGAGGACGGGGCTGTTTTGCGCGGCAGCCACCCGCGCTTCTAAGCGTCGGCCTGCATCCGGTCGGGCGGCCGGGATGCGGCGGCTGGTCTACTGCGGAGGGCGGCCAACTGCTGCGACGGGGCGGTCTAGATCCGGGGTTGCACAACGGAGATCCCCAAAAACCACGGGCTGCAAATGTGAAACTGTTTGAGTTTATGACACTTCCGAGCCGTTTTTCGGGCCATTTTTGTCATAAATGCAGTCAGTAACTCGGATTGATCCGCCGTGGCCGAGCATGATCGGCCGAACATAAACGCAGTCACTAAGCAAAAACAAGCACCCACCAACGGAATCGTTGGCGGGTGCTTGTTTTATTGAAATAGAAACGCTTTGCGGAAAATACGACAGCGGTTAGCTTGCGCTAGCTGTCGCGACCAGCGCCTGAGGCCCATTCCTCCCAGTCAGAGTAATAGTCGTCTCGATCGGACTCGTTCGACTTGCCGACGAGTTCCCGCTGCAGACGCTCCAAGTCCATTTCTGGTGAATCGTACTTGAGCTGACGGGCAACCTTCGCCTGCTTTGCTTTCGCACGGCCGCGACCCATGGCCTGACCCCCTTGTGTAATCCGTGGGACGGCACGGGGATACGGCCGACCCACTTATGTCTTATTGCGTTAATTCCTGTAAGACACCATAGCCGATTTTTAGACGAAGGGGTTACGCGGGGAGGCCCATAGTGGGTTGTGTCCTCGCGCTCAGGCAACTCAATATGTACTGTGACCTGGGGGAATAACCTTTCTGAAAAAGAATGGAAAAAGTTATTTTTTCACCACTCTGTCTGGTGGCTTTACCTATTTCCCGTTACTTATTTCCCACGCAGGCGGTTGATGGCCACACGACCCGGTGGCAGCTGCTCGACGCGGTCGATGGAGGAAGGGTCGACGGCCACGGCGCAGTCACCCACCACAAGGCCCTCGCGTTCCTGCGCCGAGCGCTTAAGCAGAGCCAATGCAATCGGGCCGTAATCGACATGTTGCACGACGGTGCCTACGCGGCCCACGGCGCGCTTGCCCATCATCACTGGATCGCCGGTTTCCGGCAGAGTAGCTGAGCCGTCGAGCTGCAGCATCACCAAAACTCGTGGGGAGCGACCAACATTGTGGACTCGAGACACAGTCTCTTGGCCGCGATAGCAGCCCTTGTCCAAGTGCACGGCAGCCGTGTCGAATTCAGAGGCAATCCAGCGCGGAGCCTCATGCGGAATCATCTTCTCATCTACATCGATTCCCAGCTCTGGCCGCAAGGAGACTACGCGTTCGGCCTCCCAGCCCATCAGGCCAACTGGGGAGGCGCCAGCGGCCACCAGCGCGTCCCAAGCACCGACTAAATCCTGTCGGCGCACGAGCACATCCACACGTCCTCCGCGTGGCCAAGGCAGGTGCCGGACATAGGAATGCCCCACCGTCGTAGCCTTGCCCACCTGCGGGAATGCGAGGCCGGCGGACACCAGTACCTCAGGGGCATTCGGCCCCATGACGGAAATAACCGCCCGTTCTACCTCAGCAATTTCCACCTTGGACCAGAACACCATCATGTTCAGGTACTTCAGCAGGGAGTCGAAGCCAACAGGGGGCACGTCGATAAGCACGGAATCGTCCAAAACAGTCAGCGTCATGTGGTGGAGAACGTGACCGTTGGCATCCAGGTTCAGTGCTTCAGTGACAGTGCCGGGGGTGGCATCGTCGACCTTCTGTGAAAAAAGTGTGTTGAGGTAGGTCAGGCAATCCTCGCCAGTAACCTCAATAACGCGGTAGTACGAGCGATCTACTACTCCGCAGTCCTCCTGTAGATGACGTTGCTCTACCAGTGGACGGCCGTAGTGCCATGCCACGCTAGCTTGCCCTGTGGTTTGCTCAACGTTTTTCGCTGAGGTTCCGTCTGAGGCGTTCTCTGAGTCCTTCTCTAAACCTTCCGTCTGTCCGCCCAATTCGAGGGCAGCGGCACCAGCCACGTGAGACATCAAAGGACTTACATACTCAACACTCACTCCCTCATGTTAACCAGAAATCCCCAAATTAAGCATGGATTAAGCTTGTGTGTATGACGGATTCGCTTTCTTCTCTAGTGCTTATCGACGTCTTCGCAGACGGTGGTCCGATTGCTGTCGAGGCAGGACAGCCGTTCCTCTACGCGGACGATCTCGGAGCTATTCGCGGCGACGGAGTTTTTGAAACACTCCTGGTCAGGGGTGGTCATACCTGTAATACCGACCGGCATGAGAAGCGATTCGCATCGTCAGCGCTAATGCTGGATTTGCCAACCCCGGACCTGGAGCAATGGCGGGCGGCTACCGAGGTTGCACTACGGGAGTTGCGCGATAGGTCAATTGAGGGGGATGCGACGTTGCGGTGGGTTTACTCGCGTGGTCGCGAGTCCACTGGAAGGCCGACTGGCTACGTTTTGGCAAGCTCCGCGGAAAAGGTGGCGGAAAATCGCCTGAAGCCGGTATCGGTCATGCTTGCAGAGCGTGGTTTCTCGCTCGACCTTGGCTCCCGTGCACCGTGGGCGCTCATCGGCGCGAAAACGTTGTCATACGCAGCTAATATGGCCGCATTGCGCTATGCCAAGTCCAAGGGTTTTGACGATGTCATCTTCACCTCCGCAGAGGGAAAGCTCCTGGAAGGCCCGACATCGACCATCATCGTTCAGCGCGGCAATGAGCTGCTGACCCCCAATCCCGGTGAAGGAGTGCTGCCGGGCACGACTCAGGCAGCGCTGTTTGAAACAGCTGCCAACTGCGGCTGGAAAGTCACTCCGACGGTTCTGGTACCAAGGGACCTATTCACCGCTGATGCGGTGTGGCTAGTGTCCTCGGTGCGCATCGCGGTCGTGGTTAAGTCCATCGATGGTGAGCCCATTCCGCAGCCGGATGTAGCTGCGGAAAAGGAATTCCGTGACCTGTGTGACGAGGCGCTGGCGATGCAGTAGGGCTTGTCGCAGTAGGGCGCCAAGCAGTAACGTAGTGCGCAAAGTAATAGAGCCCCGCAGGCAGGCCACACAGCGCCCGTCGTAAAGCGGGGGGAGAACCTAGCCTGCGTAACGCTTGAGCTGCGCGGACATACGGGGAGTGAATTCCTCATCCCGCAGGCGCTCGTCCACCCAGCCGAGATCGTTGTTCGGCATCAGGCCGTAGAGGCGCTTGCCCGGGCCAAGTGATGCTGGACCGGTAGCAGTGACCATTGTGGAGGCTGCCTGCAGCTCCCATGCGCGCTCGGAGACCGGCTTGCCGTAGTAAATCTCAGTGACGCCGGTGGAGTGGACGCAGATGAACTCAATCTCGTCATCGTTGTTGATGCGCCAAAATCCCGTTTCGCGCTGGTCAGGGCCGGTTGGTTTGCCTTCTTCATCCAGCTTCCAGATGCGCGACTCATACTTCAGGTAGTTCTCGCCATCGTGGCTGAAGATAACCTGCTGGCCGAAGTTGTACTCACCGTCGACGACGGTGTTTGCCTGCCCCTCACCGCGCCACACGCCGACCAGCGGCAGTAGTGCCAGCAGGCCGTCGTGAATATTCGGGCCGAAGCGCAGGTTAGCGGTCTCGTCAGGGATCGGGAGCCCCTCAAGCTCAGTGATGTTGCGCGTAGCGGTGCTCTTGGCCTGCTCGGCCGCGCGGTTAATGGCCTCGTTGCCGTCGAGGCGAGGGGCTGCCGCAGCTGCAGGCTCCTGTGCAGCGGCGTCTGTCTGGTTGCTGCCATTGTTCTCGGTCATGCTTCACACTCTACCGCTGAAGCTCTTGTGGCCATGTATGGGCTGTTGGCGCATGGTGCCAACGCTGCAACGACGTTTAACGGCGATGCTTGACGACGGCCTTAGCGACGCACCCGACAGTTCTTCTCCGGCAGCTTCTCCGTGGATTGTGCTGACGCCTCGGCATCCTGTTGGGATGTCGGCGGCATGAAGTTCGTTGGCGACACGGTGCACAGAATCTGTTCGCCTTCGATGGTGATAGAACCGCCCGACACGTACACGCGAGTCGCCGGCATGCCCATCGGTATATCCGAATCTCGCAGTGTCAGAGCGAAGGTGTCCATGATGTGCTGCGTATCAGCCTCAGACAGCTCAGCTTTGACGTGGCTCTTAGAATCCGTCGGGGACGAGGGCGCAGAAATAATCTCCATCGGCGTAATGACCACGTCGCGGCTGACAATGCGCAACTTCGCCGTGACCTGAGTTTTTCCCTGCCATCCGGCTGGTGTGGCCTCGAAAATTGCCTCGGTCTCCCAGCCGCCGGTGGGGGAGGAGTCCTTCAGACTCTGGATGCTCAAGTCCGTCAGCCCCAGCTTGTTGCCCAGAGAGACGCCGTCGAGCGAGAGCTTGGTGAAGTACTGCTTCGTCGGCGACTCTGGGAAATCTCCGCTGAGCACTGCCGATGCTGGGACCTTAACGTTGGACGCTCCGTACTCCAGAGATACCAAGCCGAAGTCGGGCACCTCCGCATCGCGGATGCGCGAAGTTACGGAGCTCCACTTACCCGTAACAAAAGAGGACAAGTAGGCCTTGCCACCGATGGCGACGTATGGGGTCATCTCCAGCTGCGCAGTCTCTTGAATATGCTCGGAGAGCTTGTACTCCGCATGGCTGGCGAAGCCCATGTCGGTGGCGATCACCAGCGCGGCAACGGCGAGGATGGAGCCACCGATTTTCTTCTGTCGTCGGGAAATGGACACACTCTATTAGTACCCCATCGCTTTTGGCCCAGCGGACATCGGGGAAGTGTTGAATCCGCGGCTGTGTATAGGGTGGGGCGTATGAACGTAACCGAACTGCTTGACGTAGACACCACCGCCGCCAGTACGCTACTGCAGCGCGCCCACTCCACCGACGGCGTGGGCGCGTTCGGCGAGGCTTTCGTCCGAGGGCTCGACGACGACTCTTTCGGGCATCGACACTTTGCGATTATCAAGAACGACCGTTATTTGGGCCTGGCAGCCGTTGCGCCAGATGCTATGGAGATGGTTGTTGATCCGGAGTTTCGCAGGCAAGGCGTGGGAGCGAAGCTGCTTGCGCACATCGATGCTGAAGTCGGTGAGCGTCTGCCTATCTGGGCTCACGGTGATGTCGCCGGTGCCAGCCGCTTGGCAGAGTTGACGGGACGCAAGGTTGTCCGCGAGCTGTTGCAGATGTCCGTTTCGGGCTCAGCGTTGGAGAAGGCGGCGGGGGACGTCGATAAGCGTGATGATGTTGAAGCCTTGACCCTGACTGCGGCACGTGCGAAGTGGGGCGCGGCAGCGGTAGATCGAGCGTGGTTGGCAGTGAATAACGAGGCGTTTGATTGGCATCCGGAGCAGGGTGGTTGGTCACAGCCACAACTCGATCGCGCTCGAGATGTGCAGTGGTTCGACCCGGAGGGCGTGTTCTTTGCTGCGGATGTAGCCGGGGCGCGCGACAGTGCGGAGGAGATTTGCGGTTTCCACTGGACGAAGTGGCACGCTGAGGAGTCTGTGCCAACTGGTGAGGTCTATGTGATTGGACTGAGCTCGAAGGCGCGCGGACGTGGTCTGGGGCGATGGTTAACCAATGTTGGGCTTTCCCATCTCCGGAGCCGGGGAGCGGAAAAGGTAATTCTCTATGTCGAAGGCGACAATGCGCCGGCAGTGCGCACTTACCGTGCGGTCGGCTTTGAAGTGGCTCGCCGTGATGTGATGTACGGCGCGTAAATGTGACGGTTTGGTTTATTGGAGGCGAGTTGTTGGGGAGGGGGTGAGTTATTGGAGAGGGTGAGCTTAGGTTTGTCTCAGTTTTAGGTGGTTTTCCTCTGTCGCGGGGCAATGATATTTGTGATTTTGGGGAGATGCTGTCCAAACTTCAGTGTTTCAGGGGCGCATTTTAGGGCCTCTTACAGGGAAAATGAGGATATATAAAGAATTGCTTGCGACGTTCACCAATTGTTAATGTTCTGAAAAGGTTCCGGTTACTATCGCTAGATAGGTTCAGCGCAGTGGACCGGAGTGTGGCGGTTCCACGAGAACTGTTTCACTCATTGTGTAAACCCGGAGGATTTACTGTGCTGAAGAAGAACCGTGCGGCATCCGTCATTGGCCTGGCCGCTGTTGCAAGCCTTACCCTGGCTGCTTGTGCTGAAGGGCCAACGCTGCAGGGCGAGGGCGCTACCTCGCAGCAGCGTGCAATGGACCTGTTCGCCACCAAGTTTGAAGAGGCCGGCTCGACCCTGTCGTACAACGCATCTGGCTCTGGTTCCGGTCAAACTCAGTTCATTGCCGGCACCGTTGCTTTCGCTGGCTCCGACTCTCCGCTGAAGGAGAAGGACGGCAAGGACCAGGTTGCAGAGGCTAAGAAGCGCTGCGATGGTAACGATGCATGGCACCTGCCGATGGTTATCGGTCCGGTTGCCGTTGCCTACAACCTCGAGGGCGTTGATGTCACTCTGACTCCGGCTCTGGTTGCTGAAATCTTCGACGGCAAGATCACCAAGTGGAACGACCCGAAGATTGCTGAGGTCAACAAGGACGCGAAGCTGCCGGAGAAGGACATCAAGGTTGTCTACCGCTCTGAGGAGTCCGGTACTACTGATAACTTCATGAAGTTCCTGAGCGCAGCTGCTCCGGAGCAGTGGAAGCACGAGGCTTCCAAGTCCTTCCCGACTGCTACTGGACAGGGCGCTAACGGCTCGGCTGGTGTTGTCGACGAGGTTTCCAACATCGACGGTGCTATCACCTACGTTGAGGCTGGTTTCGCTAAGGACAAGGACCTGGGCATTGCCAAGATGGACTTTGGTCATGGCCCGGTTGAGCTGAACAACGACACCGTCGGTAAGGCTCTGGATTCCGTCACGTTCAAGACTGAGGGTCACGACATGGTTGTTGACACCGACGCTCTGTTCGCAATGGATGAGAATGGCGCTTACCCGCTGATTCTGACCACCTACGAAATCGTCTGCTCCGCTGGTTACGACGAGGAGACTCGTGACCTGGTTAAGAGCTTCCTGAAGGTTGTTCTGGAAGAGGGCCAGGGCCCAGAGCTCGAAGAGCGGGGTTACATCCCGGTTCAGGGTGAGTTCAAGGACAAGTTGTCCGCAGCGGTTGACGCTATCAAGTAATTCGTTGCGCGCAACGCGGGTGAAAGCAGAGTTGGCTCTGTTGTTACCCGATTGGCGCGAGGATTACTTCAGCCGGCCACGCAGATTTGAGCTGTAGGCCGAAAACCTGACGTAGACCGGTTGGCTTTATATATCGACACCTCAGTTGATTGGGTACCGCTCGTAGAGGGGTACTGAGGCCAATCGGTCTTCATGTGCGTTGAAGCACAAATCACTTCTACTTAGGAAATGAGATCATGAGTTCCTCGACTCCCATTGAAGGGAAGCAGGAGGCTGTAGACAGCAGTCTGTTGCAGTCCTCAGCACCGCAGGTGGATTCCTCCGGCGACGAGAGCTCGGAAGAGCAAGCCATTCAGTCCGGCGTTGTTCGTCCTGGTGACCGAATCTTCAAGATTCTGGCGGTAGGATCTTCCGCATTGGTGACTGCTGCCATCATCGCAATTGCAGTGTTCCTGCTCCTGCGCGCAGTTCCGGCAATGTCCCGTAACGAAGCGAACTTCTTCACCTACACCGAACGATGGAACCTGGCGGATACCTCCGCCATGTACTTCGGTATTCCGAACATGTTTCTGGTGACCGTCGCGGTTTCCATCCTGGCGCTGATTCTGGCGATGCCGGTTGCGCTGGGTATTGCCATCTTCCTGACTGCCTATGCTCCAAAGAAGATGGTCAAGCCGCTGGGCTACCTCGTGGATTTGCTGGCCGCAGTGCCGTCGATTGTTTACGGTCTGTGGGGTTTTATGGCTCTCGGTCCGGCATTGGCCGGTCTGTACGGGTGGTTGGCTAAGACACTGGGCTTTATCCCGATGTTTGCCCTGTACCCAAACTCGCCGGCCTTCGAGACTGGTCGAAACCTCTTCACCGGTGGCATTGTGCTGGCAATTATGATTCTGCCGGTTATCGCGGCTACCACCCGCGAGGTCTTTGTTCAGACCCCGCGTGGTCACATTGAGGCATCGCTGGCTCTCGGTGCGACCCGTTGGGAGATGGTCAAGCTGGCCATTCTGCCATTCGGTCGTTCTGGCTTTATCTCCGGCTCGATGCTGGGTCTGGGACGTGCCCTCGGTGAGACGATGGCTCTGTACCTCGTAATCTCTCCGTCTTCGGCATTCCGTGGTTCGCTTTTCGACGGCGGTACCACCTTCGCAACCGCAATTGCCAATGCTGCACCGGAGTTCAATGACAACCTCAAGGCCGGCGCATACATGTCCGCAGGTTTGGTGCTGTTCTTGCTGACCTTCGTGGTCAACTCCGCAGCCCGAATCATTGCGAAGAAGTAGCAAGGTCGTAGGAAAAGAAACGAGAAGTAACAATGACTAGTTCAACTACTGATTCTTCGCCTCACGGCCCCGCAGACATGGTCCCCACCACGGAGTCGGCATTCACCCAGATTAAGGGTTCCCGCAAGGTAGCGGACAACGTCTCCACGGTCCTCATTTACTTCTGCATGGCTCTTGCCCTGATCCCGCTGGTGTGGGTTCTCTTTGAGCTTGTCGTCCGAGGTACCCCGTCACTGCTGAGTGGTGAGTGGTGGACTGCTTCCCAGCGCGGTGTCACCCTTGGTGCATCTGCCGGTGGTGTTGCTCACGCAATCGTCGGTACCTTGGTTCAGGCTCTGGTCACAACTCTCATGACCGTGCCATTCGGTATCTTCGTCGCTATCTACTTGGTCGAGTACGCAGGTAACTCCCGCTTGGGCAAGGTCACCACCTTCATGGTCGACATCCTCTCCGGTGTGCCGTCGATTGTTGCGTCGCTGTTCATCTACTCGATGTGGGTGGTCATGTTCGGCATGAGCCGCTCCGGTTTCGCCGTGTCGCTGGCACTGGTTCTGCTGATGCTGCCAATCGTTGTCCGCAACACCGAGGAAATGCTGCGTATCGTTCCGCACGAGTTGCGTGAAGCCTCTTACGCTCTGGGTGTTCCGAAGTGGAAGACCATTTTGAAGATCGTGCTTCCGACCGCACTGTCGGGCATCGTCACCGGCATCATGCTGGCCGTCGCCCGCGTCATGGGTGAGTCCGCACCGATGCTGATCCTGGTTGCAACCTCGCGAATCATTACCTACAACCCGTTCGGCCAGTCGCAGTCCTCGCTGCCACTGTTCATGCTGGACATGTACAAGGCCGGTAATACCGGTGCGGCATTCGACAAGATGTGGGGCGCAGCGCTCACGCTGGTTCTCACCATTGCCCTCATCAATATCCTGGCGCGCGTCGTATCCGCCAAGTTCTCCGTCAAGAGCAGTTAATGCTGGGCGCCTAACGTCCGCTATTTCAAGGAAGGTTTTTGAAAGACCATGGCTAAGCGCCTAGACCTTAACGATGTCAACATCTACTACGGCGATTTCCACGCTGTGCAGAACGTCGACCTGCACGTCCCGCCGCGTTCCGTTACCGCATTCATTGGCCCGTCCGGCTGTGGTAAGTCCACCGTGCTCCGTTCGCTGAACCGTATGCACGAGGTCATCCCGGGTGCCTACGTCACTGGCGAGGTGCTTCTCGACGGCGAAAACATCTATGGCCCGAAGATTGACCCGGTCTCCGTTCGTAACACCATCGGTATGGTGTTCCAGCGTCCGAACCCGTTCCCGACCATGTCCATCGAGGACAATGTCGTGGCTGGCCTGAAGTTGGCCGGTGTTAAGAACAAGGCTCGTCTCCAGGAGGTTGCCGAGAAGTCCCTGCGCGGCGCCAACCTCTGGGATGAGGTGAAGGACCGCCTGGACAAGCCGGGCGGTGGCCTCTCCGGTGGTCAGCAGCAGCGTCTGTGCATCGCACGCGCAATTGCAGTTGAGCCGGAAGTTCTGCTGATGGACGAGCCGTGTTCCGCACTGGACCCGATTTCCACCCTGGCAATCGAGGACCTGATTCACGAGCTGAAGGAAGAATTCACCATCGTCATCGTGACCCACAACATGCAGCAGGCAGCTCGTGTGTCCGATCAGACCGCATTCTTCTCCCTCGAGGCAACCGGTAAGCCGGGTCGCCTGGTCGAGGTTGGCCCGACCAAGAAGATCTTCGAGAATCCGGACAAGAAGGAAACCGAGGACTACATCTCCGGTCGCTTCGGCTAAACGCTTTGCGTATGCCTTAATGGCCAAAATAATCAAAAAGTAAGAGCCCCGTACCTCACGCGTGTGCACGCGAGGTACGGGGCTCTTTTTGTTGTTGCGGTTTATGAGATTGCTATGTCGAGCACATGTTTTGCCACCCGATTGTCTAACCGCGGAGGTGTTTTGTGCCGGGGCACACAGTTTTTGTGGCGGGATCAAACAGTTACTGACTAGGTTTATGTCAGATGAATAGCGTTTACTCGCAGTAAAGTGTCATAAACCTAGTCACTTTCTCGGGGTGGGGCGGTGTTTAGCTGGGGGAGGTGTTTGGCTGAGGCGGTGTTTGGCTGAGGCGGTGTTTGGCTGGGGCGGTGTTTAGCCTGGTGTGACTTAAAAACGGCTCCACTCCGGCCTGAAACCCGCCGAGCAGTCCAACACCCAGCCCAGCTCAGCGGCCCAACACCCAGTCCCCTGAGCAACCCAACACCTAGCCCAGCAACCTGCAACTCCACGAACCTACATCCGCAGGTGACGCTCCAAGGCCTGCAGGCGTTGGTTAAAGCTGCGCTGGTCGCGCTCGTCCTCAAGCTTGTCCAGGTAGACATCGCGCTTGTAACCGGTGGCCAGGTAAACAATCCGGGCTGCAACCTCGACGGCGTGATCCGCGTAGCGCTCGTAGAAGCGACTCAGCAGGGTGACATCCACCGTCTGCGCAGGGGTGTGTGGCCAATTATCGTCGTTGGTCAGCGTAAACAGGTGCTGGTGGATGTCGTCGATGCTGTCATCGGTCTTATCTAAGGCCAATGCCTGGTCAACGTTGTAGTCGATGAGCACCTGACGGGTTTCGTGCGTCATCTGCTCAGATACAGTGGCCATCTCGTGGAAGAATCCCTCCACGGGCTCCGGCAGTGCCTTGTTCGGGTGGCGACGTCGGGCAACGTTGGCAATATGCACACTCAACGCGCCCATGCGGGAAATGTCCTCCACAATGTAGAGGCCACTGACAATCTGCCGGAGGTCACCAGCTACAGGAGCTTCGCGCGCCAACAGCTCAAAGGCCCGCTGCTCCGCATCCTGGCGCAGGTCCTCGAGAGAATCAATCTGGGAAAGAACGGTTTCAGCCGAGACTAAATCAGCCTCAAAGAGGGCCTTGTTCGCAAGCTTGTGCATGGATCCAACTCGGTCACACATCACAATCAGGCTGTGGGCCAAGTTGTCCATTTGTTCTCGGTAGACAGTGCGCATGCGTTCCATAGTAGGCAATCCTCAACAAGGTCGCGCGTTAGTGGGGAACCCCCAATTACCCCTCGTAAAGTTATGTAAACACTCGCTCAGAACCGAAGCTTAGCCACCGGAGTGCATAATCTCCGCGCCTTCAGGCACGGTGTCATCCTCCGGGTCGTCCAGCCAGCCCTCCGGTAAGACCACCTTTGCAGGGGATCCCTGTCGGCCGCGGGCGCCGTCGGCGTCCTCCGGGCGGGCGTGGGCGCTGGGGCCGTCGTAAAGCGGCGTGAGAATCTCGTCGAGCGTTGCCAGCGAATCGACACGAGCGAGGGACTTGCGCACCTCACCGCCTGCAGGGTATCCCCGCAGGTACCAGGCGATGTGCTTGCGCAGGTCGCGGCAGCCCTTACGCTCTCCCTCGTGCTCCACGAGTAGTTCCGCGTGACGACGGATAATCCCCGCGACCTCACCAAATGTTGGTGCCGGCGGCACTTCTTTGCCACGCAGCTCGGCGGACAACTGCGCGAATAGCCACGGGCGACCAAGGCAGCCGCGACCGACGACGACACCGTCGCAGCCGGTCTCGTCGAGCATTTTGCGGGCATCGGTAGAGGCGAAGATGTCGCCGTTGCCAAGCACCGGAATATTGCTGAAGCCGGAGTCGACCATGTGCTCCTTCAACCGCGCGATCTGCGACCAGTCAGCGTGACCGGAGTAGCGCTGCGCCGCGGTGCGGGCGTGCAGAGCCACAGCCTGGGCACCCATCTCGGCGGCGATGCGGCCGGCATCGAGATGCGTGTGGTGCTCGTCGTCGATACCGACGCGGAACTTCACGGTCACCGGGATGTCGGTGCCCTCCGTGGCCTTGACAGCAGCGGCGACGATGTTGCCGAAAAGGCGGCGCTTATACGGCAGTGCTGAGCCGCCGCCCTTGCGGGTGACCTTAGGTACCGGGCAGCCGAAGTTCATATCGATGTGGTCGGCGAGGTTTTCGTCGACAATCATCTTCGCGGCCTCATAGGTCCACTTCGGGTCAGTGGTGTAGAGCTGCAGGCTGCGCGGGTTTTCGTCGGGCGCGAAGGTGGTCATGTGCATGGTCTTCTCGTTGCGCTCGACCAGTGCTCGCGCGGTGACCATCTCGCAGACATAGAGGCCGGAGACCGTGCCTGTACGCTGCAGTTCCTGCTCGCGGCACAGCGTGCGGAATGCCACGTTGGTGACACCGGCCATCGGAGCGAGTACCACGGGGGAGGCGAGCTCAAAGGGGCCGATGTGCATGTGCGAGGACGTGGCATCGGCGGGCGTGGCGGCACTGAGTGGACTCGTGGAGGTATCTAACACGTACAGTATTGTGTCACGCTGAACTGCCGTTTTCGAATCTGTTTTGGCAGGCTGATTGGATCGGTCGGTTAGCGCTGCGTGCGCGGATGCCTGACGACGACCACCGTTCGGCGGCCCCTCCCGCCGGGGAGCTCGGTGGTGTTGCGGAGAAGCTCCAGGATGCGGTTCGAGTCCTCGTCGAGGTGCTCGGTGGGTTCGTCGAGAAGCAGAATCGGCGCTGTGCTGACCAGCGCGCGGGTGAGGATGAGCCTGCGACGCTGACCACCCGAGAGACTGTCCGCGCCGCTGTCCAGAATCGTGTCGAGGCCGGCGGGTGCGGCGTTGACCCATTCGCGCAAGCCTACGGCATCCAGTACGGAGTAGATGACATCATCGCTGACCTGCGGGTTGCCAATGGAGATGTTGTCCCGCACCGTGGTGGCGAAAATGTGCTCGTCCTCGGCGATAAAGCGCACCAGGTCGCATGGGTGAATACTTTCGTGAGCCTTCCCGGCACTTGCTTCACTGCGCCACAGCTCACGGCCGTCTCCGTCGGCGACAACAACCGTGCCCGCAACTGGCGGCATCAGCCCGGCGATGGTTTTCAGCAACGTAGTTTTTCCGCTTCCCGACGGCGCCGTGATTTCCCGATATCCGCCAAAGGTGACCTCGAAGTTTTGCATCGGCAATTGAGCTGGCTGGGATGCTGCGGCATGCGCTGGCTGGGCAGCGGTCCCGTCCGTGATGTTCGAACTGTGGTCGTCGGGGTAGCCCACAATCAAGTCTTTTACCTGTAGCGTGGGCTGGAGTGTCAGCTGGCTTTGGGGCCGCATGGACGTGGGCGCTGGTGTGCCCTTTTCAGCCGGTGTATTCACCGCAGCAATATCTGCCTCAGCTGAGTCGCCTGTATTCGAGGCGAGCATCAGCAATGCTTCGCGCGATTGCGCCAGCGTCTGCGCCGCAGCTGGTAACGGGCCAACTGACTCAAAAGCAGCCAGCGGCACCAGAACCAGAACCGTCAGCCACTCGGGGGAGTGCACCAAACTGACCCCGGCGCCCCCAGAGCCCCCGGTGCCCGCGGCAGAGGCCGTCACCAACCACGAGGCGACGACCACGGTGAGGACAGCCGTCAGCACGCTGGCCGCGGTGCTCAGCGCTGAGGCACGGGCATTTGCCCGGCCAGTGGCGTCATCGATGGCCGCAACCTTCTTACTGGAGGCCGAGGCGGCAGAGACTGCCTCATCCAATTGACCGTGGATATGCAGACCCGCGGCGTCGGAAAGCAGCGTCTCGACGGCACCGGCATGCGCTTGCAGCGCGACCGTGCGAAGCTTACTCGAGTGCGCAGTGGCACGATATGTCAGGTAGGGCGCAACCCCGCCTGCGAGAAACAGCCCCACTGCCAGGAGAACCGCAGTGGTGGGGGAGAGCAGCGCTACGAAGATAATGGCGATGAGCGAGGTCATAAGCGCCACAAGCGCGGGCACGATTGAGCGCACGACGACATCGGCAAGCGCGTCAATATTCGTGCCCAGCGCCGTGACAATATCGGAACGCTCACGCAGCGCCAGCGTGCGATCGCCCACGAAATGCTCCCACAGTTTCACCCGGGAGCGCTCGGCGGTACGCAACGCTACATCATGGGAGACCAGCCGGTCGAGGTATCGGAACGCAGCTCGCGAAATACCCAGCGCGCGCACAGATGTAACCGCCAGAGTGATGTCCATCAGCGGCGGCTTCTGCCAGGAACGCGTAATCAGCCACGCCGACACCACGGTCAGGCTCAGTGCGGACAGCAGCGTGATGGTGCCCGCCAACACTGGCCACACCAGGTCGCGGGGGCTCACCAGTCGACGAAGCGCTTGCAGGATAGTCATCGCGACTGCACCTCCACCACGTCGTCGGCCGCCGCAATCAGTAGCGGATCATGGCTGGTGGCAATCACCGTGGCTCCGCGTCGGGCACGTGTGCGCAGGATTCTAATCACGGACTGCGCACTGTCGGCATCCAAGTGGGCCGTCGGTTCATCGAGGAGGACGAGGTCGCGGGTGTCGTCGGCAAGCTCGCGCCGAAGCGCCTCCCGCTGACGTTGCCCGAGCGAGCGCCGCGAATTATCGCCGACCGCCGCCGCGTCCAGGATGGGCCGCTGGGGCAGCCACGCGATGCGCTGCAGCAGGTCCTGACCGTGGAGCATGCGCTTGCCGTCGCGGATAGTTACGGAACCCTCCAGGTCCTCGTGCACAATTTCGGCGACCGCGAGTAGCGCTGTCGTCTTGCCCACGCCGTTCGGTCCTGCCAGCACGGTTACCGCGCCGGGCCGCGCGATGGCGCTTAGATTACTGGGCCGCACGCCGTCTCGCCCCGGTGCAGAAAGGTGCTCGAACACGACCGTGGGGGCACTGGGAGCACTGCTTGACGACGTCCCTTCGGTCGCCCCCTCCACAGCTTCAGAGGTGGTGTCTGTGGAGTTCGGAGTCTGGTTGGCGTCCTTGGCCAGCAGTTCCGTGACCTCGGTGGCAGCGACGACACCGTCCTGAGCTGCGTGGAACTTCTGACCAACCTGGCGCACGGGGCCATAGATTTCCGGGGCGATGATGAGCACTGCCAGGCCAGTGGCCAGTGTCATGTGGCCTCCCAGGAGCCGGAATCCGATGCCGACGGCGATGAGGGCAATTGACAGGGTCGTGAGGAATTCCAGAACCGACGCGGACAGGAAGGCGATGCGCAGGACCTCCATGGTGGACTTCCGGTGGCGGGTCGACAGACGCTTGATTTCCTCGCTGGGGGCATCGGCCATGGTGTGTGCTTTGAGAGTCGGCAGGCCTACGACGAGGTCGAGAATCTGGCCGCGCACTGTACCGATATCGGCCAGGCGGCGTTCTGTGCGCCCCTCAGTGAGGCGGCCCACCAGCCACATGAACAGCGGAATTAGAGGCAGCGTAACAACCGCGATGGCAAACGACGAGAGGTCCAACCACGCGACCGCGGCCAGGGCCATCGGGGTAGCCAGTGCTGCGGCCACCAGCGCGGGGAGGAATTCCGCCACGTAGACGGCCACGCCATCGAGCCCGACCGAAAGCAGCGCGCGCCAGTGTGCGGTGTCGACCGTGCGGGGGTCGCGCAGAGCTAGGGCTCGCAGCGCACGGCTGCGCAGGTCTGTTGCCACACGTGCGCCAGCTGATTGGCCGAAGCGCACCAGGGCGTAGGAGCAGGCCACCCGAACTAGCACGGACGCGGTTGCTACCAGCGCAAACACTGTCCAGTTCGGAGTCGCCTCGCCCAGAACCTGCGCTGTAATAGTGCCAATGGCCAGCCCCAACGCGATTGTGGCACCTGTGCTCGCGGCAGTCAGTGCACCCGCGAAAATGACCCAACGCCACGCTGGGGCTGACAGCTTGAAGAGTTTCGGATCGACAGGAGCCACTTTTTAGAAACTAACCTCCAACGGACAGACGGCTACGAGACCTTACGCTCAGCCATCAGTCGCTTGCGGAATACCCAGTATGTCCACGCCTGGTAGGCAATCACCAGTGGGGTAATCACCAGCGCGGTCCAGGTCATGATTTTCAGCGTGTAGGGGTTAGAGGCGGAATTCCAGATATCGAGGGAGACGCCGTCGGCAAGCGTCGTCGGCATCAGATACGGGTACATAGCGCCGAAGACAACGGTCGTGACGGCAATAACGGCGATGGCGGTGGCGGTGAAAGCGATGCCGTCGCGGTTGGCCACGGTTGCGGAGATGGAAATGACCAAACCTGCTACTGCGATGACCACAACAGCCCACAGCCAGGTCTTTCCATAGACCAGCTGTGTCCAGATGAGGAACGCGCCACCGAAAATCAGCGCCGACAGGGCGGGAATTCGAGCCGCATTGCCGACCTCGCCGCGTAGCTTGCCGGCGGTCTTCAGCCGCAGGAAAGTCACCGCGTGAAGCGCAAACACAGCCGCAAACGCGATGCCACCAACCAGGGCGTACGGGTTCAGCAACCCCAGCAGGGCACTAAAACCGGAGTCCAGGTTCTTGTCGGCGTTCAGCGGTACACCACGCACCAGGTTGGCCACGGCCACGCCCCACAGAATCGGCGGCAGCCAGGAGCCGAAGATAATCGCCCGGTCACACCAGGCGCGCCAGCCCTCATCGTTGACCTTGGAGCGCCATTCCAGCCCGACAATACGGACAATTAGCGCCACCAGGATCAGGAAGAGCGGCAGGTAGAAGCCGGAAAACATGGATGCATACCACTCTGGAAACGCTGCGAAAAGCGCGCCACCTGCGGTAATTAGCCACACTTCGTTGCCGTCCCACACCGGCCCGATAGTGCCGAGCATCGCTTTGCGACGCGGTTCATCGCGGCCAATGAACGGCAACAGCATTCCGACGCCGAAGTCAAAGCCCTCGAGCAAGAAGTAGCCAGCGAAGAGGAACGCGATCAGGATAAACCACAAAACGGGAAGATCTAATCCGAACATGTCAGAGGTACATCCTTATCTACTTTGTGTCCTCAGTCGCGGAGACTTCGGAGTCGGGGCCGGCAGCGGACTGGGCATGGACCTTGTTGAATCGAACCGGGGACGAGACGATTGCGCCCAGATCGGTAGCGATTGGCGACGATGGACCCGCGTGCTCGGGGTCATTGCCGATGGCGTTGATTGCCTCAGCGGATTCGGTTGGCGGTCCGGCAATAACTGCGCGGCGAATCAACCAGAACCACACCACTGCCAAAATCAGGTAGAGCAGGGTAAAGCCCGCCAGAGTGATAAGCACCGTCGCCGGTGCATGGTCGGACACACCCATATCGACGGTCATGCGCAGCAGTTCCGTGCGCGGATCTCCGATGTGATCCGGGTTGGGGTGCACAATCCAAGGCTGACGGCCCATTTCCGTAAAGATCCAGCCAGCGCTACTGGCCAGGAACGGGAACGGAATTGCAAGGATGCTGCAAGTAGCGAAAATGCGGGCTCGCTTGCCCGTCGGCACGCGCCCCTTGCGAGTAAACAGCCAGGCGAAAAACGCGATGGCCAGCGAACCGACCATCAGGCCAATCATGGCGCGGAAAGACCAATACGTGACGAACAAGTTCGGGGAATAATTTCCCGGGCCGAAGAGCGCCTCAGCCTTTTCCTGCAGATCCTGCACGCCCTGGAGCGTGACGCCACTGAACTTTCCTTGCGCCAGGAACGGCAGCACCCACGGTACCTCGATAAGGTGCAGCACTGAATCACAATTGTTGTGCGTGCCGACGGTCAGAACCGAGAACATCGGATCCGTCTGCGTGTGGCACAGGGACTCGGCCGAAGCCATCTTCATCGGCTGCTGCTCGAACATGAGCTTGGCTTGGATATCGCCGGTGATAAACACGGCCAGTGAGCTGAGCACAGTAGTCCAGAGCCCGACCTTCATAGTCTTGCGGAACGTGCGCTCGTGGACATTATCGCGCTGACCACCGCGGCGGCTCTGAACCAACCACCAGCCGCTGACGCCGACAACAAGCGTGCCGGCGGTGAGGAAAGAGCTGGCCACGGCATGCGGAAAAGCTGCCAAGGCGGTGGAGTTGGTCAACAGCGCGCCCAAGTCCGTCAACTCAGCGCGGCCGGTTTCTGGGTTGTAAACCGCACCTACAGGGTGCTGCATGAACGAATTGGCGACAATGATGAAGTACGCCGAGATATTCACCGCAATGGCAACAATCCAAATCGAGAGCGTGTGCATCCAGGTGGGGATACGACCCCAGCCGAAAATCCACAGGCCCAGGAAAGTGGATTCCAGGAAAAACGCGATGAGACCTTCCAGTGCCAGTGGACCGCCGAAGACATCACCAATCATGCGGGAGTACTCCGACCAGTTCATACCGAACTGGAATTCCTGGACGATGCCCGTGGCCACACCCATGGCGAAGTTAATGATGAAGATGGTGCCGAAAAACCGTGTCGCGCGGTACCAAACATCGTTTTTCGTCGTGGCCCACAGCGTCTGCATGAGTGCGACCAGCGGGGCAAGGCCAATCGTGAGCGGGACAAAAATGAAGTGGTAGACGGTGGTTATGCCAAATTGCCAACGAGATATATCGACGACATCCATGTTTCCTCGACTGAATAAGTAGACATAAAAGATGCGTGTACTCCGTTTGGGTTTACCGAAGTTTGCATCAAGTGTCCGCAGTATTCCTGCTTACTAGTTCAGTCGGATAGGAGAAACAAAAAGTTCCTGGGTGTGAACTAGTCGACTCTCGAGGGGCAATTATTAAAAACAAGCGCGCAATTGCTAGGCTATTTTCTTGCGCGGGCCTTTAGCTCAGTTGGTAGAGCTACGGACTTTTAATCCGCAGGTCGCGGGTTCGAGCCCCGCAGGGCCCACGAAAGCCCCTGGTAGGTGGACTTTCATAGTTCGACTACCGGGGGCTGTTCCCTTTTTGTTCCCTGTTCAGGGCGTTTTTTTCGCAGTAACTTGCCCGGGGTGTATTAGTCGCCCGAGTGCCCGGGGAAAGGGGCGCATATTGGGCACGCATTGGGGCACAAATTCAGCGAGATACGAGAAAAAAGCTCGAAAATTTCCGGAGGGCGGCGCGCTAAGCCAACGTTTTACGACGTCACCCGCTGCGGCATGCTACTTCTCTCGCTTGTGGTAGCCCATGCGCGGCTTAAAGCCCGCCGGGTGCTTGAGCTGCGCGACAGCATCGGCGACGATCAGGCGGAAGCGCGGCTTCATAGGTGGCATCTGTGAAATCTGGAACCATCCGACTTCGGTCGATTCGTCATCAGCGACATATGGGATATCATCGCCGACAACGCTGCAGCGCATGGCGACATCCACATATGAGGTGACATCGCCATTTGGGTACTCGACAGGGCCAACGGCACCAGTGCCGAGCAGTGCTTCGACCGTGACATCGAGTCCCGTTTCTTCCTTTACCTCGCGCACAGCTGCGTCGTGAGGCTGTTCGTTCGGGTCGATGATTCCGGTGACCGGAGTCCATTCGCCATTATCTGAGCGACGAACCAGCAAGACCTCGGGCAGGGCGTACATTGGTGCATTCGGCGGAACATCGCGAATGACGATAGCCGTGACGCCGGGGAGCCAGAGCGGAGCGTGGCCCACTTTTTCGCGGAGCTGAACAATGAAATCCGGAGTTGCCATAGTGATGAGCTTATCCGAGCACCAGTAGTGCTCTTGGAAATAGTAAGAAATTCCAGTTCAGCCGTGGATTTTGGGAAAAGGGTACTTATCCTCTATAGTTCTTTACGTTGCCAAGAGCGCGCGCAAATGCAACGTGAATGTATTGCAGTTGCACGCAGATTTGCCATATGGTGGCACACTCTCTTGCAGCGTTAAGTCGGGCTCCCATCGTCTAGAGGCCTAGGACTCCGCCCTTTCACGGCGGCAACACGGGTTCGAATCCCGTTGGGAGTACCACTAAAAAACACAATGGCCCTGTGGCGCAGTTGGTTAGCGCGCCGCCCTGTCACGGCGGAGGTCGCGGGTTCAAGTCCCGTCAGGGTCGCAATTCTAAACACCAGTTCCGGTTGGAGCTGGTGTTTTTGCTTTTGGTTAGTGGTGTGCTGGGTGTCGGTGGGGGGTTAAGTAAAGAAAAGTGTGTCTTTTCCGG
>NZ_KV836221.1:0-308 GCF_001838285.1 Corynebacterium sp. HMSC074C03
GCGGCCTGGCCGTTATCCAAAAATAAAACGTTCCCTCTCCCGAACCGACGAGGCCAAAAGAAAAAGGAACAAAACCATGATCTTTCCCACAAATGAAAAAACCACGCGAAAAGCACCCAAACAAGGCGCCGCCACGCAATCCATCACCCGCAAGCACAAAAGGACCCAAAACAAACAAAGGCCCCTGGCACCCACCAGCAACACACGCGCAAACGACAACCAAACAAGCACTTTCCCAAAAAAGTATTAGTTAGTACATCGGCACACTATTGAGTTCTCACACAACACACACCCACAAAACAACCACC
>NZ_KV836222.1:0-442 GCF_001838285.1 Corynebacterium sp. HMSC074C03
GGCACTTGACAAAAACATAGGGACACCCCCCCTTGGCGATGGTGTCATTGACCACCAGTTCCTGAGCATGTGCGATACTGCCGAATCCCGCACATGTCCGCGCATGTCATACCTGCGGCCGGAGAGAATGCAGCAATGCGCGCAATACCGCGGTTACGTACGGTACGACCATCCGTCGCTGACCCCACCACATACGCCAACTTTTAAGACAAATGAAGAAACCCCCAGTAGAACAACTACCGGGGGCTCCTAACTGCGGAAGCAGGGGGATTTAGCAGAAAATCGCTATACCGCCTGTTCAGGCTACCTTTTTACCTGTATTTCTTTTTATTTAGTCCATATTTCGTCCATTTCACGTCAAAACCCGCAAGGCTTCTGCTCACAATCAACCTGCACCAAAGCACTTACCGGGGGGTGTCCCTATGTTTTTGTCAAGTGCCAG
>NZ_KV836223.1:0-60466 GCF_001838285.1 Corynebacterium sp. HMSC074C03
AAGGCTGCCTCATCGCTAACTTTGCAACAGTGCCTCTGAGCGCCCTTTCCAGTCAGAACCCGCAGGCCGATCTTGCGGTCTGACAGCTCCTTCACCGTGTTGACCAGATGGGCAAGCGATCGTCCGAGGCGATCGAGCTTCCAGACCACCAGCACATCGCCGTCACGCAATGACTTGAGGCAGGCAGTCAAGCCAGGGCGATCATCACGACCGCCGGAAGCAAGATCATCATAGATATTGTCCCGTTCGACACCTGCGGCGCGCAAGGCGTCGTGCTGCAGGTCGAGAGACTGCGAGCCATCGGCTTTGGAGACGCGGGCATATCCGATCAGCATGTATCACAAACGTTGGTTTGAGGCGGCGCTTCGGCCACGATTGCATTGACCTCTGGAAATGTATCTCAACCAGCTTCATAAACAAAGCGTCTTGAACGCTATCAGATTTTGAAAAAGGAACATGTATGCCGCGTCGCGTCACTCTAACCGATCGGCAGAAAGACGCGCTGTTGCGCTTGCCGACTTCACAGACGGATTTGCTCAAGCACTATACGCTGAGTGATGAAGACTTTGGGCATATCAGGCTGCGTCGGCGCGCTCACAACAGGTTCGGCTTCGCCCTGCAATTGTGTGTCCTGCGCTATCCCGGCCGGGTGCTGGCTCCAGGCGAACTGATCCCTGCAGAGGTCATCGAATTTATCGGAGCGCAGCTTGGCCTGGGTGCCGACGATCTCGTAGACTATGCTGCCCGCGAGGAAACACGGCACGAGCATCTTGCCGAGTTACGGGGGCTCTACGGCTTCCGCACCTTCTCCGGACGTGGTGCGAGCGAGCTGAAGGAATGGTTGTTCCGAGAAGCCGAGATGGCTGTGTCGAACGAGGATATCGCCCGTCGCTTCGTAGCCGAGTGCCGACGCACCCGCACTGTCCTTCCCGCGACATCCACGATCGAGCGGCTTTGTGCCGCGGCTCTCGTCGATGCCGAGCGACGCATCGAGACGAGGATCGCCAGTCGGCTGCCTATGTCGATCCGAGAACAGTTGCTGGCATTGCTCGAGGAGACGGCTGATGATCGGGTGACCCGTTTTGTGTGGCTGCGCCAGTTCGAGCCTGGCTCGAACTCTTCGTCGGCCAACCGGCTGCTCGACCGGCTCGAATATCTGCAACGCGTCGATCTCCCCGAGGATCTGCTTGCCGGCGTTCCTGCCCATCGGGTGACTCGTCTGCGCAGGCAGGGTGAACGGTATTATGCCGACGGCATGCGCGATCTCCCGGAGGACAGGCGGCTTGCGATCTTGGCTGTTTGCGTCTCGGAATGGCAGGCGATGTTGGCCGACGCAGTGGTCGAAACCCACGACCGGATCGTCGGCCGTCTCTACCGTGCTTCGGAGCGTATTTGCCATGCAAAGGTCGCAGACGAAGCGGGGGTGGTGCGTGACACCCTGAAATCCTTCGCCGAGATCGGGGGCGCCCTGGTCGATGCACAGGATGATGGCCAGCCGCTGGGCGATGTCATCGCGAGTGGGTCAGGGTGGGACGGCTTAAAAACCCTTGTTGCAATGGCAACCAGGCTGACCGCCACCATGGCCGACGATCCGCTCAATCATGTGCTCGACGGTTATCACCGCTTCCGCCGATACGCTCCACGCATGTTGCGCCTGCTCGATCTGCGAGCTGCGCCCGTTGCACTGCCGCTTCTGGAAGCGGTGACGGCCCTTCGTACCGGTTTGAACGATGCCGCGATGACCAGCTTCTTGCGGCCCAGCTCGAAATGGCATCGCCACCTTCGGGCCCAGAGGGCTGGCGACGCTCGCCTATGGGAGATCGCGGTGCTGTTCCATCTGCGCGATGCGTTCCGCTCCGGAGATGTCTGGCTTACTAGGTCCCGGCGCTATGGCGATCTGAAACACGCACTCGTTCCGGCACAAGCCATCGCGGAAGGCGGTCGTCTCGCTGTGCCATTGCGGCCGGAGGAATGGCTGGCAGACCGGCAAGCTCGCCTCGACATGCGGTTGCGCGAGCTTGGCCGTGCCGCTCGCGCAGGCACGATCCCGGGCGGGTCGATTGAAAACGGCGTTCTGCATATCGAGAAACTCGAAGCCGCCGCGCCGACAGGCGCCGAAGATCTGGTGCTCGATCTCTACAAGCAGATCCCGCCCACGCGCATCACCGATCTCCTGCTGGAGGTGGATGCGGCGACCGGCTTCACCGAAGCGTTCACCCATCTGCGCACAGGAGCACCCTGCGCTGACCGGATCGGGCTAATGAACGTTATCTTGGCGGAAGGGATCAACCTCGGCTTGCGCAAAATGGCGGATGCGACAAACACCCACACCTTCTGGGAATTGATCCGCATTGGACGGTGGCATGTCGAGGGCGAAGCCTATGACCGGGCGCTGGCCATGGTGGTCGAGGCACAGGCAGCGTTACCCATGGCCCGGTTCTGGGGCATGGGCACGTCGGCTTCGAGCGACGGACAGTTCTTCGTCGCTACAGAGCAAGGTGAGGCCATGAACCTGGTCAACGCGAAATATGGCAATACCCCGGGCCTGAAAGCCTATAGCCACGTCTCCGACCAATATGCGCCGTTCGCAACCCAGGTGATTCCTGCAACGGCAAGCGAAGCGCCTTACATCCTCGATGGCCTGCTGATGAACGATGCTGGACGCCATATCCGCGAGCAGTTCACCGACACGGGCGGCTTCACCGATCACGTCTTTGCCGCATGTGCCATTCTCGGCTACCGGTTCGCTCCGCGCATCCGCGACCTGCCATCCAAACGGCTCTACGCGTTCAATCCGTCGGCCGCCCCGGCGCACCTGCGAGCGTTGATCGGCGGAAAGGTCAACCAAGCCATGATCGAGCGCAATTGGCCCGACATCCTGCGCATCGCCGCCACCATTGCTGCCGGGACCGTCGCGCCAAGCCAGATTCTGCGGAAACTCGCCTCCTATCCGCGGCAGAACGAGCTCGCGACAGCCCTGCGGGAAGTCGGTCGCGTCGAGCGCACCCTGTTCATGATCGACTGGATTCTGGATGCCGAACTCCAACGGCGTGCCCAGATCGGGCTCAACAAAGGCGAAGCTCATCATGCGCTGAAGCGGGCAATCAGCTTCCACCGCCGCGGTGAAATCCGCGACCGTTCCGCCGAAGGCCAGCATTACCGCATCGCCGGCATGAATCTGCTCGCCGCCATCATCATCTTCTGGAACACCATGAAGCTCGGCGAGGTCGTTGCAAACCAGAAACGCGATGGAAAGCTGCTATCGCCCGATCTCTTGGCCCATGTTTCGCCGCTCGGATGGGAACACATCAATCTCACCGGAGAATATCGCTGGCCAAAGCCTTAGCGTAGGATTCCGCCCCCTCCCGCAAACGACCCCAAGATGTTCATGGTCTCCCCGATCACTGCCCGGAAATGGGCAGGCCGCTACCGGGAAGAGGGTGAGTTTGGGATGCAGGATCGCTCCAGCAAGCCGCACCGGATCCCAGGCAGGACGCCCGAGCATGTCAAGAAGAAGATCATCAACCTGCGCTGGCGGCTTCGACTGGGGCCAGCCCAGATCGCTGCGCGACTTGGTCTCTCGACGTCGACTGTTCACGCGGTCCTCGTCCGTTGCCGCGTGAACCGCCTCTCGCATATCGATCGTGTCACTGGCGAGCCATTGCGGCGATATGAGCATCCTCATCCGGGATCGTTGATTCATGTCGATGTCACGAAGTTCGGCAACATCCCCGACGGCGGTGGACATCGTTACGTAGGTCGGCAGCAAGGCGCACGGAACAAGCTCGCGACTCCGGGATTACCACGAGGAAAAGATCACAAGCCGCGCACCGGGACGGCGTTCGTTCACACAGTCATCGACGACCACTCCCGCGTCGCATACGCAGAAATCTGGTCGGATGAGCAGGCGAGCACAGCGGTGGGAGTTCTCGAACGCGCCGTGGCCTGGTTCGCCGAACGAGGCGTGACCGTCGAGCGAGTCCTATCCGACAACGGGTCGGCATACAGATCCCACGCATGGAGGGACTTCTGCGCTCGGCTCGGCATCCGACACAAGCGGACACGCCCCTACCGGCCGCAGACGAACGGGAAGATCGAGCGATTCCACCGCACGCTCGGGGACGGCTGGGCCTATGCCAGGTTTTACGGTTCAGAGGCCGAACGACGCCTGGCGCTGCCCGGCTGGCTCCACTTCTACAACCACCACCGACACCACTCTGCGATTGGCGGCGTACCCTTCGACCGACTCAACAACGTCCCTGGACATCACACCTAGGCGCAGTAATACCTTAAATTCGGTACCCCTATTCAGCTGCGCCTTGGGCTGGTGCAGGAAAACCACACACTTTCAAGGCTTCCCAGAGGATAGGCAGTGTCGGTTTCCTAGTTAGCTTCAGCTGCGGCAAAACCATTGCCAGTGACATCGAGCGCGCCGACCGCGCCGGAGGCCGGGTCGCTCAGCGCAGCATCGCGGACAGCCTTCGCCACGGCCGGCATGACGCGCGGGTCCAGCGCCGACGGGATAATGCGGTCGGCACTCAGGTCTTCTACACCGACATTTGCAATCGCCTGAGTAGCAGCCAGCTTCATGGCCTCGGTGATGCGCTTGGCACCCGCCTCCAGTGCGCCACGGAACAGACCCGGGAAGGCCAGCACATTATTAATCTGGTTTGGATGATCCGAGCGGCCGGTGGCCACCACGGCGCCGTACTTGCGTGCGACTTCCATCGGAATCTCCGGAATCGGATTGGCCAGCGAGAACAGGATCGGGTCGGCGGCCATCTGGCTAATCGCATCCTCGCCGATACGGCCGGCAGAGACGCCGATGAACACGTTAGCGTCGACAAGCGCATCGTTGATCGAGCCGGTGATGCCGCGTGGGTTGGTCATGCTGGCGACCCACTGCTTGATGTCGCTCAGCGGCTCGCGGTCCGGATGGATGATGCCGCGCGAATCGACGACAACGATGTCGGACACGCCAGCGGACAGCAGCATCTTCGTCGCAGCGACACCAGCGGCACCGGCGCCGGAGATGACCACGCGGAGATCCTGGAAGCTGCGGCCGGTCAGCTTGCAGGCGTTGATTAGTCCGGCGGCGATGACGATGGCGGTGCCGTGCTGGTCGTCGTGGAAAATGGGAATGTCGAGCTCTTGGTCGAGACGCTGCTCAATCTCGAAGCAGCGAGGCGCGGAGATGTCTTCGAGGTTCACGCCGCCAAACGACGGTGCCAGCGCCTTGACCGTCTGGATGATTTCCTCCGTGTCGAGGGTATCCAGGACGATTGGCACTGCGGAGATACCGGCGAACTGCTCGAAGAGCTGGGCCTTTCCTTCCATCACAGGCAGTGCAGCCTTGGATCCGATGTCGCCAAGACCAAGCACTGCGGTGCCGTCGGAAACCACTGCGACGTTCTGGCCGGTCCAGGTGTAGGTGCGTGCCAGGGCCGGATCTTCGTGGATGGCCTCACAGACGCGGGCGACGCCTGGGGTGTAGCCGATGGAGAGGTCGCGAATCGTCTCGAGCTTCATGGTCGAATGTGAGCGGAGCTTACCTCCGCGGTGTGCCTCAAAGATCTCCGCATCGGTGATGGTCGACGGATCTGTGGGGGCGGTGTCCTCCGGTACTGCGTGAAGCGGCGTCTTAGCGGAGTTCGCGTTCGCAGTGTGGTCGGAGGAGCTAGAGGAAGAATTCGCAGCAGGCATGATGACAGTCCAAAACGTGTTGAGTACTGAGTACCGTGTTGAGTACTGAGTACTTTGTACTTTGAGAAAACTCGACCGCGGCGTGAGCTGCTGGTGGGCAGTGCGTAAAGCCGGGAGCAATGGCTGGAAGGTGATACCTAGTGGTGTGCGTAAAAACCAAACCAGTCTTGCTATACGGGATTGGTATCTCATTATATGGACGGTAGGGTGGAAAATAAAATCTTTGCGGTTGGGGAGCGGGGCGGAACCTTTCTGCTGAAGCTCAGTTTGCGTCACCTCGCGCCCTATAATCAGAATTCAATCGATTGAAAGGTCCATTTCGTCCCATGCAAGATCAGACCAAGCTCATCCACTCCGGCTACGTTCCAGGTAATAAAGACCCGCGTCAGGTGCCGATTATTCAGTCGACGACCTACACGTTCGACTCCTCCGACGACATTGCTGCCGTCTTTGACGAACCAACTCACGCACTGATTTACTCCCGCTTCGCGAACCCAACGGTTATGGCCGTCGAAGAGAAAATCGCCGACCTTGAGGGCGGCGCCGCAGCAATGGCTACTACCTCCGGCCAGGCCGCAACTGCACTCGCAATCATGAACCTCTGCTCCGCGGGCGACTCGTTTGTCACCTCGTCGGAAATCTACGGTGGTACCTCGAACCTCTTCGCTACCACGCTGAAGCGCTTCGGTATCGAGGCAATCTTCGTCAATCAGAATGCCTCCGAGGAGGAAATCGCCGCAGCATTCAAACCGAACACCAAGGCGCTATTTGGTGAAATCATTGCCAACCCGGCGATGAGTGTGCTCGATGTCGAGAAGTTCGCCCGCATCGCCCACGGCCAGGGGGTACCGCTGATTGTCGACAGCACCTTCGCCACCCCGATTCTGTGTAAGCCCATCGAGCACGGCGCAGACATCGTCGTCCACTCCACTTCTAAGTACATGGACGGCCACGCGATCCAGGTCGGCGGCGTCATCGTCGACTCTGGCAAGTTCGACTTCACCAACGGCAAGTTCCCCGACTTTACCGAGCCCGACGAGTCCTACCACGGCGTCATCTACACCAAGGACTACGCCGTCGCGCCGTTCGTCATTAAGGCGCGCATGCAGCTACAGCGCGACTTCGGCGCGTACCCAGCAGCTCACTCCGCCTTCATGCTGAACCAGTCGCTCGAAAGTCTCGACGTTCGCATGCGTCGTCACTGCGAGAACGCACTGAAGGTCGCCGAATACCTCGAATCGCGCACGGATTTGCTTAACGACGTTCGTTACCCCGGCCTGAAATCTTCTCCGTACTACGAGCTTGCTCAGAAGTACCTCGACGGAGCTTCCGGTGTGGTCACGATTGACCTCAAGGGTGGCCGTGAAGCTGGCACGACCTTCATGGATGCGCTGAAACTGGTGACCCGTCAGGTGCACGTGGCCGACTCTCGTTCCTGCGTGCTGCACCCGGCTTCCACCACGCACCGCCAGGTTCCGGATGAGCAGCTGCCGTCGGTGGGAATCACCCCTGGTCTTGTTCGACTGTCCATTGGTTTGGAAAATGTTGACGATATTATTGCCGATATTGAGCAAGCGCTGGCCAAGGTTGAAAGCTAGTTTGTCGAGAGTTTAGCCAGGTCCAATCCCCGTTTGGCGGGGTAGGGCCTGGTTTTTTCTTGCCTTTAGCGGCGTCTTATGGTTCGTGAATCGAAAATATTTGTGTAGTGCGGAAGATTGAATCCAGGGTTGCTGAGATAGTTCCAACTGACGACAGAGAGCTGTTCGTTTATTGCAACTTCTACACAGGAGGCTTATTACGATGTCCGATTCCACTTTCCCTCAGAACCCACAGAGCCCACAGAACCCGTATGACCCCGAGGGGTCATATGGTTCCCAGAATCCGTATGGCACCCAGAATCCGCAGGCTTCGCTGGGGCAGCAGTCCTACCAGCACAACCCGCAGGATCCGCTCGGCCAGCAGTCCTACCCGCAGGGGTCGTCGGCAGCTGGGCAGATGGCTCAGGCTCCGAAAGAAAAGAAGAAGGGTGGCTGCTTCAAGTGGGGTGGTATCGCCGCGGGTGCTGTTGTGGTCCTAGCCGTGGCGGCCAGCTTGACCGGTGGCGGCGATGCTGATTCGGGCTCCGATTCTGAAGCTGCGTCTCTCTTTGATTCGGACACTGCAGTTGCGGCTGATTCTGGCTCTGTTGAGAATGCCGATTTCGCTGAGAACCCTGGGGCTGCTCTAGATGAGCAGGACGATACAGAGAAGCAGGAAAAGCAGGATGAGAAGGTTCCGACCGAGTACAAGAATGCTCTCCGAAAGGCCAAGAGTTACTCGGATTTGATGCACATGTCGAAGGCCGGCATCTATGACCAGCTGACCTCGGAGTATGGCGAGAAGTTCTCGCCGGAGGCTGCCCAGTATGCAATGGACAACCTTGAAGTGGACTGGAATAAGAATGCACTGGAAAAGGCGCGCTCTTACCAGGATTCGATGGCAATGTCCCCGGATGCGATTTACGATCAGCTGACGTCGGAATATGGCGAGCAGTTTACCCCGGAGGAAGCTCAGTACGCGGTGGATAACCTGTAGCAGCGGGTTTCGTTTGTTGATGACGCCAATTGGCCAGAGCCCCGTTTGGATGCATGCTGCAAAAGGACGGTTTCCGCTTCACCAGAATGCATTTGCTGCACACTTAACGGCTCCTGGTGAAGCGGAAACCGTCTTGGCTGTTTTATGGCGTGCCCTGGCAGTTGAGCGACTGTCGGCAGCAAAACTTCGGCGCGGTGCAGATTGTGCCGAGAAAAATGTGGATTAGATGGCTGATTATGCATATTTCTCTAATGGCTCGTGGATGATAGGTGCTGCTGAAGGCGAGCCTTAGGGGAGTCCTATGTACTTTGTGGCAATAGATGAAAGGATTATCGAAAAGTCACATCGCGAATTAAAAGAGATAATTCGGTTTGCATACAATGCTGTAGAGATTGCTTTGTAGGTTAGTTCCTGCATATTGATCCAAAGAATCAATACCATCGGCAAATGGGTATCACGATAATTGTCAGCGTGTCGGCACCGATCTTTGTGGAGAACGAAATCGTCTTGTCCGTACCACCAGCACATCCTGAAGAATTTAAGCAGGCGGTGATGACCACGTTCCGCGTGGTGAAGGTTACGTGCACAAATGATATCAACGTGCCGACCATATCAGATTCGGCTGGACCTGCTGAAGACTGGGCAGGCTGCAAATAATAGGGTAGCCATCCGGCTACCCCGGCAGTCGAATGGCTGGAGACATAGTGTTTTAATGCGTTAACTTAATTGTGTACCTGGATTGTCTATAGGTCGTCCGAAGGGGTTCTTTATGCAAAAGAAGATTCGAAGTCTTTTCAACAGGTTGTTGGCCGGGATTGGGATAGACATCTCTATGTCTGGTGCAGTTACCCTCACCTGCACATGCTGAAAGTATTGAAGAACTCGCTAAGCAAGGAGTTCTCGAATGGCGAATTAAGCCAGATATTCCCAACGAGAATCCGTTGAACTCTGTACCCATGTCGTGGAACCCCGATTCGGGGTTTCCGCCATTTGCAGCGTGCGGTCCAGCAACCGACACATTAAAAACGGTAGCAAGCTGGAAGTATGTTGATTTAGGAACGCCGCAAGACTTCATGCACGCAAATGAAATTACATTGCGCTGTGGAGATGCTCATCACGGATTAAAGCACATCCGACAGAATCATCCTGAATGGTCAACGCTCGCAGACATTGAAGGAAAGGACGGGGATTCACTAATCCGGATTGCGATTGATGCTGCACTGGAGAACACTACGTGGTCAAAGAGAGTTGAACCTTCAAGTCAGAATCGTGATGGTAAGTTTTGCGCGTCCGCTCAGATTTACTTAGTTGATAAAGTCCGAGGGATAATTGTAAGGACACTTGAACCATCAATCTTTGTCGCTGAACATGGCCACCACGTTATTACTGCCTACCCCACCAATACGTCGAGGTGTAAATAGTATGGGGTTTGCACAAAAATTTATCGGTGCTCTTGAGGCAGACACCCATGTCGATGCTGACCATGCTGCTTTTATCGGATCTGACGGCGATGCTGTTTTGATTCGATACCGGGGCCGGGATTTGCAGTGGCAGATTCCTGTGCGAATCAATGAACCCGGTTGGCAGAAAATGGACTATATTACAAGCAGCTTTGATGGTGTAGATTTTGGTCTCTTCTTAGATGAGGAGCTTTATAAACTGAACGAAAAGGAGTGGATTAAACCGGAGTTGCACCTTAGTGATGACACAGGGAAGTGGCATTTGGTAGAAACAGCTAAGACCTTTACCTAGTCTGGGCAGTCTTCACCGTAGTAATCACTAACTCCAATCATCAATCCCGTCACATTGGTGAATTGCTCCCCATTAGTTGGACTGAGAAATCAGTTACCGACTCGTGGGGAGTAGCTTTCATTGAGAGCACGAAGTTCGCTAAGTAAGCAGCAGCGTGAGCAGTTGGTTGAGCTTTTCGAACAGGGCAACGAACTCGATTTAGTTGTCCAGCTGGCTCCGGCCAAGTCGACGAGTGGATATGACCTGAAAATTACGAGTGTCTTTTTCCGCACGAGGAGAACGCGTACGCGGAATTGACGAAGATGGAAACATACGGGAGGTGACTTTCAATGATGGGTATCGTTTCGTTGTGCCAGAGGATCGAGAAGGAGTCTAGCCCGCGGGTGCAGTTCGACCGGCTGCATGGAGCAGGTGGTGACTTGACCCTCGAAATCTTCCTCAATGATCTCGTCGAAGCCCGAGCTTATGTGCCTGAATCTCTCAAGCGTGAGTTCCTTATGACCTGGGCCGATGAGCCAATCATTTTCGATGCAATCCCGGGGGAAGAGGAAGAGGGCATTACTCACGATCTCGTTGTCGAGTTCGCTGCGATGGACCCGGTAATCGACCTTGGTCCGAACTGGGGCTAATCAGAATCACGCCCTAACCAGCCCGGCCGCCCCACTACGGGGCGCGCCGGACTCCGTCATGGAAGGCCCCGCCCGTGGTGGACAACCGGTTTCGAAAACCGGCATGGGACGTCACAGCGTCGGGGTTCGATTCCTCGGGCATTTACCTCACACCCAGGTTGGTAGCGGGGCTTTCTTAATTCTAAAACAGGCCACCTAGACGGGTAGAGCAGGGTGCAATTCCCTGTATGGACACAGCATTAACCCCACATTCCCTTGGCGGGCTCTGTGGGGGGTTTGCGTACCCGAAGTGCTTTTCACCCAGGAGGGGCAAACCAAGTTATGTCTACGAATGAAGCGGCCGCTGATGTACCGGCCTCCGATTCCACGCCAGATGCTCCGGCGCAGGCTGAACCTGCTCGCGAGAATCACGGTGCGGAAGAGAAGCAGGAAATGACCATCGAGGATTACAAGTCCGCGTTGGACAAGGTTCGTCGTGAGGCGGCGAAGCATCGCACGGAAAACAAGGAGCCGCGCCCGTTGGCGCAGCGCGCTAAGGAAGGCGAAGAAGCTGGCAAGAGTGAGCTGCAAAAAGCCCACATGGCACAGCTCGGTTTAGAAGTAGCCCGGCACGAATCCAAGGCTACGGCCCCACGCCACCGACGACGCAGTGGTTAGAGCAGCCGGTTTTGGCGAGAAACCATCAAACATCGTCCTCGAGCTCGTTGACGATGAGGCTAACGAACTCAATAAAAGAATCGGTACCGGCCTTTGCATTCCCCAATTACCCACGAGTCATTGAGTAAATGAGCGCACGCCTGACCCGCACCCTCATGCGCCATACCTTCAACGCCGGCCGATAAGCAGTCGCAGACACCGTACGGCTCGGCAGAGTCCGCAACGCAATAACCAAACACCCAATCGGACGCAGCGTCGGCTACGCTCGAGTACTCACAGGGCAAGAATCCTGCGCCTTCTGCGCAATGCTCGCTTCTCGCGGCCCCGTCTACTCCGAAGACACCGCTACGCGCCGGGCTGATGGGCGTCGGTATCACGATGGGTGTGACTGTCGTGCGGTTCTTGTTATTGAGGGGCAGCCGTGGGAAGGGGAGCAGGAGTTTCATCGGTTGCAAGCAGCCTGGCGGGAGGCAACATGGGGAGATGGAGCCCCAGCGCAAGATCAATGGAAAAGATGGCAGAGCCATGTCAGTGAGAATGGCAGCGGTAGCTATATCAAGAATCTTCTCGCTGTGGACGCTGAGCGAGGCGCAGCGCCACCAAAACTTCTCGGCGTGTCCCGGAAAGGTTCGAAGCGAACGGCCAAAACAGCGCTTATAGGGGCCAACCCCACTGGCGATGCAGGCAACTGTATCCGAAGCGTAAATGCATGGCTGATGCGAATGCAAGGATACGATATTTCGGCAATTCCCGGACAGCCTTCAGTCGACGCTGAAGCTTCCTCTAAGACCTGGCGCGATGACCGTGGAAAACCACCGCAATGGACTGGCTCAGATCATGAAACCGGCGGGTTAGCTTGGGAAAAGGTACGAAATGAACTTGAGAAAATGCCGGAGGGCAGTTTCGGTCTAATCAGGTATAGGCGCAGGATGACTGCTCACGTGACAGGCTGGGAAAAGACTGGCAATGGCCTAATCCAAGCTATTGAGGGATTCGAGTATGACATCGAGAAAGGCGCTGCAGGAAGTTTCCGTTGGGTCAACATGCAGGGGTTCCGCCCAACGCCTGACACAGTTAAAATAGTAAGGGAGGAGTAAAGATGATTGAAAGCATTGCTGCTTTGCGGGAAACGGTGGCTGCAGCGACTGGGAAGCAAATAAACCAGTTCGCAGATTCTGCATTTCGGTTCAACAATCATTGGATGATAGGACCTGCGGAGAATGAGCCTGAGGGGAGCCCTGCGTATCTCGTAACTCCGGAAGGATTATGTTTAAAGAAGACTCATCAAGATTCCGATGAGATTGATGACTTCGTCTCTCAGGCAGTCGAAGTAACCGGATAGCCATCATTCAATGAATAAAGCCATGTAGGAGCCACATTCGTGAGGTGCGAGTCCCCGCCATGGCACTGCCCCGCACCACATCGGTGGTGGCGGGGTTTTCTTATACCCGAAAACTGATTCACCCAGGAGCTAACGCAGGACCTAGCAAGCAATACGTGGCTCACTTTTGGCTCAAAATACCCGTGAAAGTACGTGAAAGTGCGTGAAAAAGAGTGAAAGATAGTGAATACGCAGACAAGCAAAAACCCGCCCCCACCAGGCTAAAAACCAGGTGAAAGCGGGTTTTAAAATCGTGCCCCCGGTGAGACTCGAACTCACACTGGACGGGTTTTGAATCCGTTGCCTCTGCCAATTGGGCTACAGGGGCGCAAAGCCGTCGATAAGCGAAAATGCTCTATCGAAGCGACCTTGACTAGTCTAGTCCATCGACCCCGAATTAGAAAAACGGCGCTGCGCATAAGCGACGACGCTGACGATTGCGGCGCCGAGAATGAACAGTCCGAGGGCGAGTCCCCAGTCGGAGCCGATGTCCTGGAGCTCGTTGTTTTCGGTCTGCCACGGCCAGAGAGCGCGCAGAGAACCGAGCATGAGTCCGGACATGGCGACCAGCGTGAGCGCCTGATGTGTACTCAACAGCCATTCGAGGAGACGGATGAACAGGACGATGCCAATCAGTGCGCCGACGAAGAACGTGCCGATGTAGGCGACGTCACGATCATGAATTGCGCCCATGGTCGGTGCGTAGAGACCGATGACCAGCAGGAAGAAGGAACCGGAAACGCCCGGCAGGACCAGCGCGCACACGGCAATCGAGGCGGCGATGAGTACAAGCCACAGAGGTGGCTGCGTCGGTGCGGCCTGGGGAAGGGAAGTCAGCGTGAACAGGGCGATGCTGAAAAACAGGAAGACGGCGATGGCCTTGCCGCGCATGCCCGGCTGACGCAGGGCACCCGGCTGCAGCTCGTTCAGCGGCATGGTGATTGAGGCGGCGATCATGCCCATGAACAGTGCTCGGGAAGCGACCGGCTGGTTGGTGACGAAGTCCTCCATGATGCCGGCCAGGGAGAAGACTACGGCAACCATGCCGATAGCCACCGGGATGAGCAGCCACCAGTCAACCCTGCGTAGGTCCTCCTTGAAGGTGCCCTTGGAGATCGCCCGCGGCAGGTCGGTGATGCGCTTTGCCGACTCAATCAGGCGTCCGTAGATGCCTGTAATCAGTGCAAGCGTACCTCCGGAGACACCCGGAATCGTCTCGGCGAGACCAATGAGGCCACCACGAACTGCGTTGGCGATGACATCCAGCGGGGTCGGCTTCGGGATTTCAGAGTAGGGGCTCGTGGTCGGCAGCGTAGTCGACTCTGCACCAGGAGCGCTCATATTTTCAGTAGACATCGCAGGCCATTGTATGTCTTCCACCTGAGAAGAACCGTATTTCCGTGTGTGTATTAGCAGCTTCGGAGTGCGATTAAGGACACAAAATAAAAAAGCAGCGCCTGGGGCGGCGCTGCTGATTCAGTGAGTTACGCAGGAGTAGGCGGTGGGTGGTGGATGGTGGGGCTGGTTCCTGAGCTGTGCTCGGACCTTAGCCGTGCTCGATAATCTGCTGCAGGCAGCTACCTAGGGCCTCCACCGAGATTTTCGGCGCGTTGGTCTCGTCGATCAAACCGGTATCGGAAAGAACTAGGTATCCGACGCAGAGGGAAATAACCATCTGGCTGCGGTACACAGCAGTTTCGTGGCTGATGTCCTCTGGGCCGTCTTCTTCGACGCGGTGAATCAGGTCGTCGGCGATAGCTTCATTGAACCGTTCGGCGATGACTTTTGCAGTTTCCTCGGAGTCAAGGGATCCGACGATCAGCGGAATCATGGACTGTCCGGCCATTCCTTGACCAGTCAAAATAGCGCTGGCCATCCGCTGGCCAAGTTCATTGAAAGGAGCTCGGCTGAGCGTGCCTTTGAACTGGCTGAAGTCAATCAGTTCGGCCATGAGGCCTTCTTTGGAGCCGAAGTACTTGATGATGAGCGGCGCGCTAACGCCCGCATCGCTGGCAATCTCCTTCAGCGGCACGCTTCGCAAAGGCTTGCGCGCGAAGTGCCGAGCTGCAGCCACGATAATGCGCTCGCGGGTGGACTGGGCACTCCGTTGGAAATTGGTCGAATCGAACTCACTCATGCTGACGAGTCTAAAGCCATGAAAGCGTAACTACGCCAATTGCTTTCAGGTGCACGCGCAGGACGTGGCGATATGTTTTCGCGGCCACCTCAAAGAGGGGGTAATTTCTAGACGCCTCATTGGGGGCAGGTTCTATGCCTGTTGTTGAACAATCGTTGGAAAATATGGAAAAACTCCAGGAAGATAAGGCGAATATTAAAGTTGGATTACAGCATTTCGGAAACTGAAAACAAGTACCAAGCGACGCTCGGGAGGCTCCCTCTTGCGAATCACTGTTCAGGTGGACTAAGGGGCTGCTGAGCCCGTTTCAAAATACAGTCTGATTACCGTAATTATTATTCACCGAAGCTGGTCGGCCAACAGCTCATCCCGCGCGGCCCGCGAGCCCCCAGCGCGATTCTCAGTTTTCCTACGCTGTTCAATATTTTCCTACACTGGGATGTCATGAAGAAGACCCTCATGCTTATCGACGGTCATTCCATGGCCTTCCGCGCGTTCTTTGCCCTTCCGGTGGATAATTTCTCAACCACCGGCGGTCAGACAACGAACGCGGTGTACGGCTTCCTCTCCATGCTGTCCAATATCCTCAGCGAGGAAAAGCCCACGCACGTGGCGGTCGCCTTCGATGTCGCCCGCGAAACCTTCCGCAACGAGATCTTCCCGGAGTATAAGGCCCAGCGTGAGAAGACTCCTGAGGAATTCCGTGGTCAGGTGCCGCTTATTCAGCAGGTGCTGAAAGAGATGGGCATCGTCACGCTGGAAAAGGACAACTACGAGGCCGACGACATCATCGCGACGTTGGCTACCCAGGCCAAGCCTGAGGGCTTCGAAACGCTCATCGTCACCGGCGACCGCGACTCGTTCCAGTTGGTCAATGACACCACTACGGTGCTCTATCCAATGCGCGGTGTCACTACGCTTCATCGCTTCACGCCTGCGGCTATTGAGAAGAAGTACGGTCTAACGCCGACTCAGTACCCGGACTTCGCGGCCCTCCGTGGCGACCCCTCCGACAATCTCCCGGGCATTCCAGGGGTCGGCGAGAAAACCGCGACGAAGTGGATCGTTCAGTACGGCACACTGGAAAACCTCATCGATCACGCCGACGAAATCCGCGGCAAAGTCGGCGACAACTTTCGCGAGCGCGTCGCAAACGTCCAGCTGAACCGTGACATCACCGAAATGGTCAAGGACCTGCCCTTGCCATACGGTCCGAACGAGCTCGAGCTCCGGCCCGCTGATGCCCAGGGAATCATCGACTTCTTCGACCGCCTCGAATTCGGCGATAACCTCCGCGAGCGCGTGTTCCGCACCCTTTCTATCGAAGGCGCGGGCGTCACCGCCTCCACCAGTGACAGCGCGACAAAGCTCGAGGCTGTTTCGCTTGACGACGGTGCCCTGGCTGCCTGGCTCGATGAACTGCACGAGCCGGCCGCGTTGCAGGTCGGGGAGCATACCTTGATGATTGGCTCCGCCGATGAGAAGGGCAAGACCTCCGGTCGGGCCGTTTCTCTCGACCTCGGCGAGCTATCCGCAGAAGATGCCGACACACTGCGCGAGTGGCTCGCAGGCGACCACCCGAAGCTGGTGCATGACTGTAAATCGGCCATGCATGCGCTCTGGAACTATGACTTCGAGCTGGCGGGGGTTATCCACGACACTTTCTTGGCCGCGTACCTGCTGCGCCCAAGCCAGCGTAGTTACAGCTTGGACAACGTCGTCCAGCGGCACCTGGGGCAGACTCTTTCGCAGGCCGACGGTCAGATGACCCTGCTCGATGGCCCGGCCGAAGACGCTTCCCACGTCGCCGCCGTCATCGACCTGGCTGAGCGACTGGCTGTCGAACTCGATGAGGCCGGGCTTTACAGCGTGTACGCCGACCTGGAAGTTCCGCTTTCTCCAGTGCTTGGCCGGATGGAACGCGCTGGCATCGCTGTGGATGTCGATGCGCTCGAGGAGCTTCGCAAGCAGGCGCAGGCGGCTACCGATGAGGCGGAGAGTGAGGCTCGCAACCTCGTCGATAAGCCTGAGCTGAACCTCGGATCGCCGAAGCAGTTGCAAGAAGTCCTGTTTGACCAGCTGGGAATGCCCAAGACGAAGAAGACGAAGACGGGCTATTCCACGGCGGCGAAGGAAATTGAGGGGTTGGCGAAGGTCAACCCACATCCGTTCCTGGATTACCTGCTGAAGTTCCGCGAGTCGCAAAAGATGAAGTCGACCGTGGAAGGATTGATTAAGGCCGTCGCCGATGATGGCCGTATTCATACGACCTTTAATCAGACGGTCGCGGCGACGGGGCGCCTGTCGTCGACGGAGCCGAATCTGCAGAATATTCCGGTGCGCACGGAGTTCGGGCGACGGATTCGT
The DNA here is from genome assembly GCF_001838285.1 of Corynebacterium sp. HMSC074C03. Classification (NCBI taxonomy): domain Bacteria; kingdom Bacillati; phylum Actinomycetota; class Actinomycetes; order Mycobacteriales; family Corynebacteriaceae; genus Corynebacterium; species Corynebacterium sp. HMSC074C03. The sequence continues at coordinate 17,201 of NZ_KV836223.1, forward strand.
GAGGCGTTTGTGGTGGGCGATGGCTATGCGCAGCTGATCACCGCGGACTACTCGCAGATTGAGATGCGTGTGATGGCGCACCTGTCGCAGGATCCGGGGCTGATTGAGGCCTACCGACAGGGCGAGGACCTGCATAACTACGTCGGCTCGAAGGTCTTCGGCGTCGGTATTGATGAGGTCACGCCTGAGCTGCGTCGTCGTGTCAAGGCGATGAGCTACGGTCTGGCTTATGGTCTGAGCGCTTTTGGTCTGGCTCAGCAGCTCGACATTCCGCAGCGCGAGGCGAAGAAGCTCATGGAGGACTACTTCGAGCGCTTCGGCGGCGTGCGCGATTACCTGCACAAGGTTGTTGAGCAGGCGCGCAAGGACGGCTTTACGGCCACGATGTTCGATCGGCGCCGCTACCTGCCGGAACTCAACGCCGACAACCGCATCGCTCGTGACAACGCGGAACGCGCGGCTTTGAACTCGCCAATCCAAGGGTCGGCGGCGGACATTATTAAGATTGCAATGCTTCGGGTCGACGATGCTTTACGACGCGGCGGGTTGCGCTCGCGTGTCCTCCTGCAGGTTCACGACGAACTGGTTGTGGAAGTTGCAGATGGGGAAGAGGCAGCAATCAAGGAGCTGTTGCATCGGGAGATGGACTCAGCGGCTGAATTGCTGGTACCGCTGGATGTTTCCATCGGTGCTGGTGTGAACTGGGATACTGCTGCGCATTAGTGGTGCGAAGGCGTGGCGGCGGTCGCGGCCGGCGAACTTTTTGCGGACTCACCGAGGGCGTGTTGCGGACTTGAATGTCGCAGCTCAAATCGGTATTGTTCGCTAGGTATGCATTAGCATGCCGACTTTGCAGCCTCGAGTTCCGGGGGACATCGGGTTAACTAATTGCCAATGGCGAGATTCGCCGAAAGCGGATTTGGCCCGGTTGTCCAGGAGTTTCTTTGAGGGGTAAGGCCGAAATTGTCCGTTTTTCGATTTCTATCCGCTTCGGAGCACATCTTATATGTCCACTTCTAACGTCCCTCAGGTTGCCATCAACGACATTGGCACCGCTGAGGATTTCCTGGCCGCTGTCGACTCGACGATGAAGTACTTCAACGATGGTGACATCGTTGAAGGCACCGTCGTTAAGGTTGACCGCGACGAGGTTCTTCTCGACATCGGCTACAAGACTGAAGGTGTCATTCCTTCCCGCGAACTGTCCATCAAGCACGATGTCGACCCTGACGAAGTGGTCGAAGTTGGCGATGAGATCGACGCGCTGGTCCTGACCAAGGAAGACAAGGAAGGCCGCCTCATCCTGTCCAAGAAGCGCGCTCAGTACGAGCGTGCTTGGGGCACCATCGAGCAGCTCAAGGAGAACGACGAGCCGGTTACCGGTACCGTCATCGAGGTCGTCAAGGGCGGCCTGATTCTTGACATCGGCCTGCGTGGCTTCCTGCCGGCTTCCCTCGTCGAGATGCGTCGTGTCCGCGACCTCCAGCCGTACATCGGCCAGGAGATTGAGGCCAAGATCATCGAGCTCGACAAGAACCGCAACAACGTCGTTCTGTCCCGCCGCGCATGGCTCGAGCAGACTCAGTCTGAGGTCCGCTCCGAGTTCCTGCACCAGCTGCAGAAGGGCCAGGTCCGCAAGGGTGTCGTTTCCTCCATCGTCAACTTCGGCGCATTCGTCGATCTCGGCGGTGTTGACGGCCTGGTTCACGTTTCCGAGCTGTCCTGGAAGCACATCGACCACCCGTCCGAGGTTGTCCAGGTTGGCGACGAGGTCACCGTCGAGGTTCTCGAGGTCGACCTGAACCGCGAGCGCGTTTCCCTGTCCCTGAAGGCTACTCAGGAAGATCCGTGGCGCGTCTTTGCCCGCACTCACGCAATCGGCCAGATTGTTCCGGGCAAGGTCACCAAGCTGGTTCCGTTCGGTGCGTTCGTCCGCGTCGAGGAAGGCATCGAGGGCCTGGTTCACATCTCCGAGCTGGCTTCCCGCCACATCGATGTTCCGGACCAGATCGTCTCCGTCGACGAGCAGGTCATGGTCAAGGTCATCGATATCGACCTCGAGCGTCGTCGTATCTCCCTGTCCCTCAAGCAGGCTGACGAGGACTTCACCGAAGAGTTCGACCCGACCAAGTACGGCATGGGCGATTCCTACGACGAGCAGGGCAACTACATCTTCCCGGAGGGCTTCGACCCGGAGACCAACGAGTGGATGGAGGGCTTCGAGACCCAGCGCGCAGAGTGGGAGGCTCGCTACGCAGAGGCAGAGCGTCACCACCAGCTGCACGCTGCCCAGATCGAGCGTCACCGCGCTGCAGCTGCCGAGGCTGCAGAGACCGCTTCGAACTACTCTTCCGAGTCCGGCGAGGCAGCTCCGGCTGCTCCGGCCGCACCGGCTGCAGACAACGCAGGCGGCACCCTGGCTTCCGACGAGCAGCTCGCTGCTCTGCGTGAGAAGCTGGCTGGCAACTAAGCTAGACCGCTTTTGGTAGGCGGCTTTAAGGGCGCCTACATTCGACTTCGAATTGGCCCCGGCGAGGTTTTCCTCGCCGGGGCTTTTTCGTGCCTTCTTTGCTTTACGACGGGCACCCGCTCGGCCTTGTTTTTCTAGTGGCGGCTTGGGTGCTTGCTGCATTTTTGGTCCTGGTGTTGGGACTTTGGGCCATGAAGGTGGCACCGCTGCTGCCTAAGGCGGGCTTGCGCTTCACCAGAAGTGGCTTGCTGCACAGTAACCGGCTGCTGGCGAAGCGCAAGCCGTCTTAATGGCCCTAATGGCCCTGGGGCCCTGTCGATTTTGCGGCTCTGGCTGTGCTGACCGCCGTTGACAGCCTGTCTGCCTACCCATATGGTTGATGATATGACAACAAAGCATGAAGCTAATCAGGTAGAGGACTCCTCGCACTCTACCGGTGGGGTGTACTCCCAGGAGGGCACGGACTTTAATCGCGACACCCGCTATATCGGTGACCGCATTGTTCGGGACGGTCGCGAATTAGGACAGGGGATTAAGACGTGGCCTGTTGAAGCCGGTCGATACCGCCTTATTGCTGCTCGTGCCTGTCCGTGGGCACACCGCACGCTCATCGTTCGCAGGCTGCTTGGCTTGGAAGATGCAATTTCGGTCGGAATTCCAGGGCCGGTTCACGATGCCCGCTCCTGGACATTCGATAAGGGACCAGGTGGCCGGGACGAAATACTCGGCTACGAGCGCCTGCAGGAGGCATTTCTAAAGCGCTTCCCGGACTACCAACGAGGCATTACCGTCCCCGCCATCGTTGAGATCGAGTCGGGTGAGGTCGTCACCAATGACTTCCCCTGGATCACCTTGGACTTCATTACCGAGTGGGCCGAGTTCCACCGCGAAGGCGCCCCGGATCTCTACCCGGTGGAGATGCGTGAGGAAATGGATGGGCTTATGCAGTTCATCTACACCGAAATCAATAACGGCGTCTATCGCTGTGGCTTCGCGGGCTCACAGGACTTCTACGACAAAGCTTACGACCGACTGTTCAGTGCCCTAGACAAGGTATCTGAGCGCTTAGAGACCCGCCGCTACCTCATGGGCGACCACATCACTGAGGCCGACATTCGCCTTTACACGACCCTCATCCGCTTCGATGCGGTCTACCACGGCCACTTCAAGTGCAACCGGAATAAGATCTCCGAGATGCCAGTTCTATACAACTACCTGCGTGATCTCTTCCAGACTCCGGGCTTCGGCGACACCACTGACTTTGTCGATATCAAGCGCCACTACTACGAGGTCCACCGCGACCTCAATCCTTTAGGTATTGTCCCGAAGGGCCCGGAGCTCTCCGACCTGCTCCAGCCGCACGGCCGTGAAGCCCTTGGTGGCAGCCCATTCGGTAATGGCACTGCTCCGGATCCAGTCAACCCGGATCCCGTTGAAGAGGGCCACCGCATCGAGGATCTCGTCGTAAAGCACTAACGTGCGGGGGCGTGTCCACGTACCCTTAGAGACATGCTCAAAGTAGGACTAACCGGTGGCATGGGCAGTGGAAAATCTACGGTCGCTCGTAGATTTGCCGAGCTCGGTGCCGTCATCATCGACGCTGATCAGATCGCCCGCGATGTCGTCGAACCCGGCGAACCGGCGCTGGCCGAACTCGCCGAAGCCTTCGGCGAGGGAATTTTGCTTGACGACGGCTCCCTCAATCGCGGCGAGCTTGCGAAGCGGGCCTTTGTATCCGTGGAGAAGACAGAATTGCTGAACTCCATTACTCACCCGCGGATTGAGCAGCGTACCGAAGCGCAGTTCAGCGCGGCAGGTGATGCCGTTATCGTGTTTGACTCTCCGCTGCTAATTGAAATGGGGCAGTCGGAAGCACAGGACCTTGTCGTGGTTGTGCATACCCCGGTGGAGGTCCGTCTCGACCGTCTGGTGGAAAGCCGCGGTGTAGACCGAAAGGATGCGAAGCAGCGCATCGCTAAGCAAATCAGCGATGACAAGCGCCTGCAGTTCGCCGATGTGGTCCTGGAAAACTCAGGCACCGAGGAGGATCTCGTGCGCCAGGTCGACCGGATTTGGGAGCGGATTATTCAGCCGCTGAATCAGATTCGTCAGCTACAGGCCGGGCAATAGCGATCCGGCCAGTAGCGGGCCGACCAGTAGCAGTCCGACCACTAGCGGGCCGATCAGTAACGGGCTGACCACTAGCGGGCCGATCAGTAACGGGCCGATCAGTAACTGGCCAATCAGCTAGATAATCCCGCAGCCGCGCAATAGCCTCCTCAATCACTTCGGCGCGCTTGCAGAAAGCGAAACGCACCAGGTAGCGGTACTTTTCTGACTCCGGGTCATCCACAAAAGCGGTAACGGGGATAGCTGCGACGCGGCATTCCTTGACCAGGCGGGTGCAGGTCTCCAGTGCGTCGCCAAGCCCCCAGCTCGAGACATCGGCGACGATAAAATACCCTGCCTGCGGCGTGAAGACGTCGGCGCCAAGACCCTCCAGCCCATCGGCGAGGAGCCGCATGTTGCCCTCGAGCTGCCTCGCTAGCTCGTCCACCCATGAAGCACATTCTTTCAGGCCACGAGCGACTGCGGGCTGAAGAGGAGTGGCACCGACATAGCTCAAGAACTGCTTGGCCTTGACCACGCCATCGAGCAACTCGGCCGGAGCGAGCGCCCAGCCAATCTTCCATCCGGTGACGTTGAAGGTCTTTGCGGCGCTGGACACGACAATGGTGCGCTCACGCATGCCGGGCAGAGCGCTGATGGAAGAGTGCGACAATCCGTTGAAGTACAGGCGTTCGTAGACTTCGTCGGCAAGCACGAGTAGATCGTTTGCGATGGCGACATCGGCGATAGCCTGCAAGTCCTCGTTTTTGAGGATGGTGCCGGTGGGATTGTGCGGCGAATTGATGATGATCATGGCCGTTTCGGCGGTGACGGCATCGGCAAGCGCGCTGCGGTCGAGCGACCAGGAGCGTTCGGTGTCCGAGGCCGTGGGAATGAGCGGCACCGCGGTATATGTGCAGTTAGCCAGTGCGATGGCGGCTTTGTACGAGTCGTAGTACGGCTCGATGACGATGACGTGGCTGCCGGGTTCGAGATGCCCCAGGGCAGTGGCGGCAATCGCCTCCGTGGCTCCGACCGTGACGAGGCATTCGGCGTCGGCATCGTAGACCTGCCCCGTATGGCGGGCGCGATCGGCGACGATGGCCTCGCGGAGCACCTTCATACCGCGGCCGGGTCCGTACTGGTTATTTCCGCCAGCTATCTGATGCTGCGCCTCCGCGAGCACCTCCTCCGGCCCGTCCCAATCCGGGAAGCCCTGCCCAAGGTTGATTGCCTCGTGCTTAGTGGCGAGGCGGGACATGGTGGCGAAAATGGTCTCGCCGAAGGGGCGCAAGCGGGAAACGGTCATGGTTTTACTGTAGGCGGGAGATTGTGCGCTTGTTGCAGTTTCTTTCGGGGGATTGCAGCCGGCGGCCAGCAGTTGCACCGCCTGCCGACCGCCACCTGGTGCGCTAGTACATGTAAATCTTCGCGCTGTTGCCGCCGGTGCACACGACAACGTCGTCCTGTGTGCTGCAGCTGAGGTCGTAGGTCTTGCCGGTCGCGGGGCTCTTGGCCTTGATGTTTGGCTGCAAATGGTCGCGGATATTGTCCTCCGAGGCGTTAAGGCCCTCGGTCTGCTGGTTGAATACAGCCTTCGCAAAGTCGCAGCTGGTACTTGGGCCCGCCGCGACGAGGTTGACGGCGTATCCATCGCCATAGATGCAGGTGGTTGCCTGTTCGCCGGCCGCCATGAAGGTGGATCCCGGCGAGGGGTTGTTGTAGATTTCAGCGGTCATGTCCTGACGAAGTCCGCTGCCTTCGCCGTTGTCACCGCTTTCGCTTGACGACGTCGACGTGCCACCGGTCTCCGCCGTCGTTGTATCGTCTCCCTGATCCGGTGCAGAGCCGGTTGGGTTGGGCGTGTTGCCTGAACTCTTGTCGGACACGCCATTCTCGGTCTGAGTAATGGTAGTGGTTTCTGGAGCGGTTGCGTCAGCCGCGGTGCCCTCGGCATTAGCATTCTCAGTGCTAGCCGGGTCAGTCGCCGCCTCATTTCCTTGTGCGGAACAGGCGGTGAAAGCCAATGCGGTGGTAGCGAGGATACCGGCCACAAGGGCTCGGTGTGAGGTTGCTTTTCGAGTGGTGGAACCTGGGCGAGTCCTAGCGGGCGTGTGGACTAGTGCGCGGCGCGAGGTGTTCATAGGCGCCAGGCTAGTTGCTGTTCGGTCAGTTTTCATTACAAAATAAATAACAATTCGGCAAATGGATGGCTGTTTATCTCGCGATATCGGCTGTTTATCGCGGCTTATTGGCGTAACCAACCGTTGGATTCCACTCCCAGACTTTCTGGCAGGCAGGCCATCCTGGTTTATAGTCCACGCGGGGACGGCGCTTTTGTACCCATCGGATTGCCTGCTCGATTTCGTCGAGGACGCTGTCGAGATTCCAATTGATGCATGAGTCTGTGAACCGCAGGACTATCCAGCCGTGCAGCGTGCCGGAGTTGGTCTTCCAACGATCTGAGATGAATGAGTCCTCGTTCGCGTGGTACTTCTCGGAGTCGACTTCGATGGCTATTTTCCACTGGTCAAGCAGGATATCGAAGCAGTAGGGGCCGATGAATTGGTTCATTCGGATCCGGTACCCGCGCTTAATCAATGGGCGAGCCAGCTTGCGCTCGAGTTCGCTGCATGCGCCGATTGGCGTGGTGGCGATGGTTTCACGCAGCCATGCGGGGACTTTCCGCATCCGGCTGAGGTCGTGGTTGAGTCGCTTCTCGCCGTCCCGGCCGGAGTAGTGTGTTTCCAGGATTCTGCGTGCATAGTCTTTTGAAGCTCGTGCTGCCCAGAGTGCTTCGACAACTGGGAGGCCATTGATGTTGGTGCAGGCCGGCAGGCGGCTATGCCTAATGGAGAAGGTTTCGGCTTGAACTGATCCCGCGCCTTCCGTCTGGATAGGAAATGTCAGGGGAAGTCTCAAGTGGATTTGAGCTGCGCTTTTACCGCTTAGAGCAATCTTTTTGTAATGCCCTGTGATTGCTCGGGCGACTGAGGCGGGAGAGTGGTCGTCAATGTAGAGGCCACGTACTAATTTAGTTAGCCTGCCTTGTTGTAGGAGGGCTCTGGTCTTTTTCTCTCCGATGCCGAGTGCACGTAACTCGGCCGTGGTGAAACTTCCCATGGTCGGGACTCTAAGCCTTTTCGAACCAGGGGCTTTTCTTTGAGAGAGGCTCCGCGTCCAATCTGTGGACAACTTTCAAGGTGTGGATAACCCCGGCCGCCCGCAGCCGCGCAGCCGCAGCCTCAACCTCAACCTCAACCTCGTACCCGCGAACCATCGATAAGACGGCTTGCGCTTCACCAGGAGCGAGTCGCTGCGTACTAAGGGCCAGCTGGTGAAGCGGAACCCCGCCTGCGATGCCTGCGATGCCTGCGGTGCCTGCGGTGCCTGCGGTGCCTGTGCTGACCCCAAATCCCTACAGCCACCCCAAAGCCCAGGGAAGCGAGCATAACCAGCCCATGTAAAGCAGCCTTCGCTACGCTGGGAACTATGGCATTTGCAGCAGAGCAACCCGTCCTCGCGCACTCGGAGTTCCGTCCCGTCGGTGAAGTCGAGCGCGCTGAGGGAACCTTCGAGGTCATCAGCGAGTTCGAGCCCTCGGGCGACCAGCCGCAGGCAATCGCGGAACTGTCGGATCGCCTGGACAGAGGCGAGCGCGAGGTCGTCCTGATGGGTGCCACGGGTACCGGTAAATCAGCCACCGCAGCGTGGCTGATTGAAAAGGTGCAACGGCCAACCCTGGTCATGGCACCGAACAAGACGCTGGCGGCACAGCTGGCCAATGAGCTCCGCAGCCTGCTGCCAAACAATGCGGTCGAGTACTTCGTTTCCTACTACGACTACTACCAACCCGAGGCCTACATCGCGCAGACCGATACCTATATTGAAAAGGATTCCTCCATCAACGAGGATGTGGAGCGCCTGCGCCACTCGGCTACGTCAGCGCTGCTGTCGCGTCGCGACGTAGTCGTCGTCAGCTCTGTTTCTTGCATCTATGGCTTGGGTACCCCGCAGTCCTACCTCGACCGTTCGGTGTGGCTGAAGGAGGGCGAAGAAGTCGACCGCGACCAGTTCCTGCGCCTTTTGGTGGACATTCAGTATGCCCGCAATGACATCGCCTTTACCCGCGGCACCTTCCGAGTAAAAGGCGACGTGGTCGACATCATCCCGGCCTACGAAGAAAAGGCCGTGCGGGTGGAGTTCTTCGGCGACGAGATTGATTCGCTGTACTACCTCAATCCAGTCACAGGCGACGTCATCGACCAAGTCCCTGAGCTGCGCATTTTCCCTGCTACGCACTACGTCGCCGGCCCGGAGCGCATGGAACGCGCCGTCGCGGACATCAAGGCCGAGCTCGCCGAACGCCTGGCAGACCTAGAAAACCGCGGCAAGCTGCTGGAAGCACAGCGTCTGCGCATGCGCACGGAGTACGACCTCGAAATGATTGAGCAAGTCGGCTTCTGCTCCGGTATTGAGAACTACTCACGCCACATCGATGGTCGCGCGCCGGGCTCGGCCCCCGCGACGCTCATCGACTATTTCCCGGAGGACTTCCTCACCATCATCGATGAGTCACACGTCACCGTGCCGCAGATTGGCGGCATGTTCGAGGGCGACGCCTCCCGTAAGCGCAACCTCGTCGACTTTGGTTTCCGCCTCCCATCGGCGTTGGATAACCGTCCGCTGACGTTCGATGAATTCGATGCCCGAGTGGGCCAGGTCGTGTTCATGTCCGCAACGCCGGGGGACTATGAGCTCGAGAAGGCCGGTGGTGAGTATGTGGAGCAGGTCATTCGTCCGACTGGGCTGGTGGACCCCAAGATCGTCGTTAAGCCTACGGAGGGACAGATCGATGATCTGATCGGCGAGATCCGAAAGCGCACCGAGCGTGACGAGCGCGTGCTCGTGACCACCCTGACGAAGAAGATGGCGGAGGACCTGACCGACTACCTGCTCGAAAATGGCGTGCAGGTGCGGTATATGCACTCGGATGTGGATACGCTCAAGCGCGTTGAGCTGCTGCGACAGTTGCGTCTCGGTGAGTACGACGTGCTGGTCGGCATTAACCTGCTGCGCGAGGGCCTCGACTTGCCCGAGGTTTCGCTGGTGGCAATCCTCGATGCCGACAAGGAGGGGTTCCTGCGTTCGGAGCGCTCGTTGATCCAGACGATTGGTCGTGCCGCGCGAAACGTTTCCGGCGAGGTGCACATGTACGCCGACAAGATCACCGATTCCATGCAGTTCGCCATCGATGAGACGGAGCGCCGCCGCGAAAAGCAGATTGCGTACAACACCGAGCATGGTATCGATCCGCAGCCGCTGCGCAAGAAGATTGCGGACATTCTGGATCAGGTTTACGACAACGCTGACACCGATTACGAAGGCAAGACCGGTGCGGCCGCTGATGCGCTGCTCTCGCGTGCCGACGGCTCGGGCGCAGCCGATGGTGCCAGCGGTAAGCAAATGCCGCGGGCTGAGCTTGAGGCGCTTATCGCGGATCTGTCGGAGCAGATGGCCGCGGCTGCGCGTGAGTTGAAGTTCGAGCTCGCGGGGCGCTTGCGCGATGAGATTTTCGATCTCAAGAAGGAACTTAAGGGGATGATTGAGGCCGGTGTCGAGTAGTTTTTTGCTACTGTTGTGGGAAGTAAAACAGTGTATTCGCGAAAGTGCCTCTGGCCAGTGGGTTCGGGGCAACGACGGCGTTACGCACGATGAACTGTTTTAATGCAACTTCCACAGTGAGGGATAGTTTTCATGAGTGATTACAAGACCATTGTTGTCGGCACGGATGGTTCTAAGTCGTCGCTGCTCGCAGTAGAGCGCGCTGCTTCGATTGCTGCCGCTTTCGATGCCACCCTGGTTATCGGCTGCGCTTACTACGAGACTGCAGAGGATGCGTCCAAGACCCTGCGCCAGGATTCGGTCCAGGTCCTCGGTGATGACCCGGCTCAGAAGAACCTGGCTGCTGCTAAGGAGGCCGCAGAGGCCGTCGGCGCGACCAAGGTTGAGACCGAGGTTCGCTCCGGCTCCCCGGTTGAGGCTCTGATGTCCCTGGTCACCGACCGTCGCGCTGACCTGCTGGTGGTTGGTAACCGCGGTATTAACTCGCTGACTGGTCGTCTGCTGGGCTCCGTGCCGGCTGATGTTGCTCGTCAGTCGGACTGTGACGTCATGATCGTTCACACTGTGAGCTAATAAAACCGTGAGCTAACAAAACGCTGAGCTAAGAATTTAGATTTCGCTTTAAACCGGCGCCTCTGGGTTGAGGTGCCGGTTTTTTATTGTCGGCCGGGACGAGTGTGGATTCTCGGGGCCGTGAGGAGCCGTGAGGCTAGGCCCAATCCAGCCCGGGCAGATGGTCAGGGCGCTGCTTATCGACGACCACGAGTCCCTGGGTCGCCCGAGTCAGTGCAACATACAGGTCCTGTAGCCCCTGCGGGGATTGCGCCACAATCTGGTCGGGTGCGACGACGATGACCTCGTCGAATTCCAGGCCCTTTGAGGTCGTGATGTCGTAGACCGCGCAGTTGGTGAGCTTGCTGGCGCGAGTAGCAGGTGTGGCATCGGTGCTAGTCGCGTCGGCTGCATTAGCAGCATCAGCACCGTTGTCACCACCACCAGCGATAAACTCCCGCACCTCCGCGCGCGTGGCTTCGAGCAACTCTGCCGGGGCGATGACCGCGACCAGGCGATCCGGCTGCGCCACCCGCTCCACATGTGCCAACGCCTCCGTCACGGTGCGAGCCTGAACAGGATTGCGGCCAGTGGCGCGAATCGACTGCGGCGCCTCCAGCTCCGAATCAATCTGGGCCAGGACACTAGCGGCAACTTCCATAATCTCAGCTGGGGTGCGGTAGTTGACGGTCAGCTCGTGGAGGTGCCACCTCGAACCGATAATCGGTTCCAGCACATCGTCCCAGGTCGCGGCACCTGCGGGGGAGCCCGTTTGGGCCACATCTCCGACGAGGGTCATCCAACCGTTGGGGCTGCGGCGGCGCAGCATTCGCCAGGCCATTGCGGAGAGTTCTTGCGCCTCGTCGACGATGACATGGCCGTAGGCCCACAGGCGATCCGCCGCGGCTCGCTCGGCGGTGGATCGCAGGTCGCGCTCACGGTGGCGTTCGGCCAGTGCCTCGGCATCGATGACGTCATACGCTGACAAGATTTCGGCCTCGAAGCCGTCGTCAAGGTCTTGGGACGCAGAACTGGACAGGGTATCCAACGCACCCTGCGCATCCTCGACACGAGCCTGCCAATCCTCTTCATCGGCCTCCGCTTCGCCAGCCGGGCCGAGGAGCTCTGCCAGCTCGTCGAGAAGCGGGGCGTCGGAAGGCATCCAGTCGGTGCCTTCCGGCCGGTAGAGAGCCTCGCGCGTCAGCTCGTCGTAATCGCTGGCGGCGTAGGCGATGGCCTCGCGGGAACTCAGCAGTTCCGACAGCACCTGCTCGGGCGTAAGCGCAGGCCACAGCTCGTCGAGGATGTCGGCGACTGCTCCGGATTCGTCAATTTCGTCGCGCAGGTCGGCAACGTCGGTCACCGACAGCAAGTTTTCACCTCCCAGCGGGTCGGCACCGATAACCTCGGCCATCTGTGCGGCCAGGAGCTCCACCACGTGATCCCGGAATATCGGCCGTGACAGATTGTGGGGTTTCCGAGTCCGACGCGCACGCGTCCGCGCCGCTTTCACCATGTCCGGTGTGATGGTCAGAGTGATGTTGTCGTTCCGGACCTCAATCGGCTCCGCGGGCAGCTCCTGGTAGCCCCGTACGGCTTCGCGCAGGATTGTGAGCATCTCAATCGAGCCCTTGACCTCTTGCGCAACCAGGGGTTCGGGGTTGTGTCCGTCGATAAGCGCGTCGGAACCGCGTACGCCGGGGTAGAGATCGGCGATGGTGGTCAGTACCACGCCAGTTTCGCCGAGGCTCGGCAGCACGCGGGAGATGTAGTCGAGGAAAGTTGTGTTCGGGCCGATGATGAGGACACCGGTTTTCGCCAGCTGATCGCGGTAGGTGTAGAGAAGCCACGCGACGCGATGCAGCGCCACCGCCGTCTTGCCCGTGCCGGGACCGCCCTGGACAACCAGGGTGCCGCGGGTGGAATCGCGGATGATGAGGTCCTGCTGGCGCTGAATGGTCTCCACAATGCCGCGCATATGGCCGGTGCGCGCTTGATTCATTACCTCGCGCAGCACCGATTCGCCACCGACACCAGCCTCGACTTCGGTCTCGGGTGCGCTGTCGGCTTCCTCGCCGGAGAGCCATTCGTCGTCAATGCTGCGGACCTTCCGGCCGTGCGTGCGCAGGTGGCGACGCAGGCTGACTCCCTCGGGATGCGCGGTCGTGGCCAGGTAGAACGGGCGCGCGCCGTCGGCTCGCCAGTCCATGATGACCGTGCGGTAGTCGTCGTTTTCATCGGACAGGCCGATTCGCCCGATGTATCGCTTGTCGACGGTCGCCCCCGACCCTTCCTCTGCCAAAGGATTGTCGGGGTCTGGGTCATCGATATCGATTCGACCAAAGACCAGGCCAATCTCGGCTGAGCGGTAGCGGTCCAGGTTAGCCTGTAGTCGGTGGTATTCCACCTCGCGTTCAACGCGGGCTTGCGGGTCGGGGTCGTCGATGAGCATGACCTGGCGCAGGTACTCTTGGTCGCGCTCGCGTGCCCGGTCGAGGAAGCTGAACGCGCGATCGACGTAGGCCTGTTCTGCAGCGAGGGTACTCTCTTCTTCTCGCTGTGGTGCTGAACTTGCCTGGTCCGGCAGACCTGCCTGGCCAGTGCGGCCAGTGCGGCCTGTCTGGTCCTGCCCGGGCTCGGATGCGCGCGACGCCAACCTGGTCTCCTCAACAGTTCGTTAAAACTAGTACTAATTGATGTGCGCAGGAGCATGCGCACAAGCTAGTGCTGAATGAATATAAAAATATGAAAACGCCCCCGCACGCGTAGTGGCGTGGGGAGCGTTTAAGTATACCGCTTTAACTGCGGCAGCAAACTTACTGCAGGCGCTTCTGCGCCTTCTTTGCAGATTTCTTGGCCTCCTTAGAAGCCTTGGCTGCGCGCTTGCGCAGTTCCTTGCGCTGCTTGCGGGAGTCCTTCTTGAAGTCCTTGCCCAGGTCCTCGGCGTAGTCGCGAGCATCCTCGGCGAGTTCGGTGGCCTTGGCAATCCAGTCGTCCTTGTTGTCCTCGACGTAGCTCTTAGCGGTGTCGAAGGCATCGGTGACCTGCGCGCGCCAGCCGTCCTTGTTCTCCTCGACGTATTCACGAGCCTCATCGGTAGCCTCAGAAGCGCGGTCTCGGAGCTGGCCGGCCTTCTCGCGGACGTTCTCGCCGGCAGAAGCGAAGGCGGCGCTGATTTCCTCAGAGCGCTGCTCGGTCTCGGACTTGGTCGGCAGTGCGGACTGAACCTTCTTGTTCAGCTGCTTGCCAGCCTTCTCGGCGCGCCAAGCGACGCCCGGCTTGCCGTCGGTGTCAGCAGTAGCCAGGAACAGGCCACCCAGCAGGCCAATGTTGGTGAGGAAGCCCGTGCGGCGAGCTGCCTTTTCCTTCTCATCCTGGGTCTCCCAGAATGCGTGGCGAGCCAGCATCGTCGGAACCTGGGCAGCGACCAGGGCGGTTGCGGACAGGCGCGGGGCTTTACCCAGAGCGTAGAGGGAACCGGCGGCAACCTTGGTACCAGCGACGGCCTGAACAACCAGCTTCTCGCTATTTGGCACGTACTTGTTGTACTGGTTCGGGGTTACGGAGCGGACGCGGGCAATCAGGTCGCGTGCGCCCTCTTCATGATCCTTCTGGTTCATCAGCGTGTCGACACCGTCGGCAACGAAAACCGAGGCCAGCATTGGTCGGGCAAACTTGCGAATCATCTAAATTCCATCTCCTTTGTCGTCCAGGTGAAACCGTGTTTTTGGCCATCTGGTCGCTGTAATTCACTATTAATCCTACGCAGCTTGGCCTATTTATGTCGCGGGAATGACGAGGTTTTCAGGCTCGACTCACCGTATGCTGTAAAAACCAAGCGGACATAGGTCGGCGCCGTCGACTACGCACAGCTCACTACGCTCAGCGAACTACGCACAGTCAGCGCCCATCTCTACCAACCACGCTCGCGCCAGTTCTCCACCTCGGGGCTCTCGACTCCGACCGTGGTGTCCTTACCGTGGCCGGGGTGAATCACCGAGTCGGCGGGGTAGACGTGGAAGACACGGCTCTCGACATCGTCGATAAGCTGCGAAAAATCCTCGGGCGAGTACGTTTTACCGACGCCGCCGGGGAAGATGCTGTCACCGACGAAGAGGTGGTGTGACGGGGTGTCGTCGGAAAGCGCGCCGGTTTCCTTGGCGGACAGGTCGAGACAGAGGCCGCCTTTGGTGTGCCCGCGCAGGATGAACGTGGGAAGCGTGATGCCCTGGCCGAAAGTAATGGTCTCGCCGCCGTCGAGTTGCTGGTCGGCGGGTTCGGGAATGTCTGCAGCGTCGAGGCTTGACGTGATGTGGCGGGCAGGGAATGCCTGCAGGAGCTCGCCGAGCGCCTGGACGTGATCGCCGTGGGAGTGCGTGGTGACAATCGTGCGGACCTGCGCGCCGACGTGCTCAACCAGGCGGATTAAGTGGTCGGCGTCGGTGGCGGCATCGATAAGTAGGGAATTGTCGGGCTCGCGGGAGTCGACCAAAAGGTAGACGTTGTTTTCCATCGGTCCGACGGAGGTCTTATAAATAGTGACATTGCCGTAGTCAATGCGCTCAACGCCGCGCGTGCTCGGCGAGTTGGAGTAGGGGCTAATTGTAATGACGTCGTTCATGCGCCCCAGGGTAATGAGGTGTCTGTCGGTGCGCTAGGAACGCGACTTAACTGCGAGTCTCTGAACACATGTGCGAAAAATTGGTTATGGACTGTAGACTGGTCGGCAGTGAATCGTCGACGAATTGAGGTTTCCCACTGTGGCTGAACGTCTAGTGGTCAGAGGCGCCCGCGAGCATAACCTGCAGGGTGTTGACATCGATTTGCCCAGAGACAAGATGGTGGTTTTCACCGGTCTGTCGGGGTCGGGTAAATCGTCACTGGCATTTGACACAATTTTCGCCGAGGGCCAGCGCCGTTACGTGGAGTCGCTGAGCTCCTATGCGCGCATGTTCCTGGGGCAGATGGAAAAACCCGATGTAGAGATGATTGAGGGGCTCTCGCCGGCGGTGTCGATCGACCAGAAGTCGACGAACCGCAACCCGCGCTCGACCGTCGGAACCATCACAGAAGTGTATGACTACCTGCGTCTGCTCTACGCGCGCACCGGTACTCCGCACTGTCCGACCTGTGGGGAAGTAATCTCCTCACAGACTCCACAGCAGATTGTCGATCAGGTCATGGAGATGCCGGAGGGCACCAAATTCCAGGTCCTCGCACCCGTCGTGCGTACGCGCAAGGGCGAGTTCGTCGACCTGTTTGAACGCCTCGCATCCGAGGGCTACGCGCGTGTCATCGTCGACGGCGAAATGCATCGCCTGACTGACCCGCCGAAGCTGAAGAAGCAGGTCAAGCATGACATTGACGTGGTTATTGACCGACTCCAGGTGAAGGAGTCGCAGCAGCGCAGGCTCACCGATTCCGTCGAAACGGCGCTTCTGCTTGCCGACGGCGTCGTGGTCATCGACGCAGTCGGGCTAGAGGCAGATGACCCGCGTCGTACCCAGCGATTCTCGGAAAAGATGGCCTGCCCGAATGGGCACCGCATTGCTATCGATGAGCTGGAACCCCGGTCGTTTTCCTTTAACTCGCCGTATGGTGCCTGCCCGGAGTGCGACGGCATTGGCACCAAGCTGGAGGTGGACACGGACCTGGTCATTCCAGATCCGTCACTGCCGACGATCGAGGCTATTGCGCCGTGGCGGCAGACGCTGAACAAGAAGTACTTTGAAAAGCTGGTCGAGGGGCTCGCTACCGAGATGAGCTTCGACCCGACCACGCCTTTCGAGGAGCTCACAGCGCCGCAGCGTAAGGCCCTGCTGCATGGTTCCAGCCACAAGGTCACGGTGCGTTACCGCAATAGGTACGGCCGTACTCGCCAGTACACCGCGCCGTTTGAAGGCGTGATGCCGTACCTGCACCGCAAGCTGTCGCAGGCAGAGAGTGACTCCCAGAAGGACCGCTTCCAGGGATACATGCGTGAAGTGCCGTGTCCGGCGTGTAATGGCACGCGTCTGCGGCCAGAAATTCTTTCGGTGACGCTGGATTCGGCGGAGTTCGGGCAGAAGAATATCGCCGAGCTCACAGAGCTGTCGGTCCACGATGGCTCGGCATTCCTGAATTCGCTGACTTTGGGCAAGCGCGAGGAAATGATTGCCGGTCGCGTTCTGCGTGAGGTGCAGGCTCGTCTGAAGTTCCTGCTGGATGTGGGGCTGGACTATCTGTCCCTGTCGCGTTCGGCGGGAACGCTGTCCGGTGGCGAAGCGCAGCGAATTCGTCTGGCCACCCAGATTGGCTCGGGGCTCGCCGGCGTGCTCTATGTCTTGGATGAGCCGTCGATTGGTCTTCACCAGCGCGATAACAGTCGTCTAATCAAGACTCTGAAGAACCTGCGCGACCTGGGCAATACCCTGATTGTGGTCGAGCATGATGAGGAGACGATTCGCGAGGCCGATTGGCTGGTCGACATTGGGCCGAAGGCCGGTGAATACGGTGGGCAGATTGTCTACCAGGGTGACCCGTCGGGCATTGTTGACTGCGAGGAATCACTGACAGGTGCGTATCTCTCGGGTCGTCGGGTATTGGCAGTGCCGGAGAGCCGGCGTGCGATTGATAAGTCGCGCATGGTGACGGTCAAGGGCGCTCGCGAAAACAACCTGAAGAAAATCGACGTGAAGTTCCCCCTCGGCGTGTTGACCTGTGTCACGGGTGTTTCCGGTTCAGGCAAGTCCACCTTGGTCAACGAAATTCTGGCCAAGGTGATGAGCAACGAGCTCAACGGTGCTCGTCAGGTGCCGGGTCGACACAGCCGCGTGGAGGGGCTGGATCACCTGGACAAGCTGGTGCAGGTTGACCAGTCGCCGATTGGTCGCACTCCACGTTCCAACCCAGCGACGTACACCGGTGTGTTCGACAAGATCCGGAACCTCTTCGCAGAGACGCAAGAGGCAAAGGTTCGCGGTTATAAGCCGGGGCGTTTCAGCTTCAACGTCAAGGGCGGTCGCTGTGAGGCGTGTAAGGGCGACGGCACCATCAAGATTGAGATGAACTTCCTGCCGGACGTCTATGTGCCTTGCGAGGTTTGCCATGGTGCGCGCTACAACCGCGAAACGCTGGAGGTTCGCTACAAGGGCAAGACCATCGCTGAGGTGCTGGACATGCCCATCTCCGAGGCAGCGGAGTTCTTTGAGCCGATTCAGTCGATTGCGCGTTATCTCAATACGCTTGTCGACGTCGGCCTGGGCTATGTCCGTCTCGGGCAGGCGGCAACCACACTCTCGGGTGGTGAGGCTCAGCGCGTGAAGCTGGCCAGTGAACTGCAGAAGCGCTCTAAGGGCCGCACCGTTTACATCCTGGATGAGCCGACCACGGGTCTGCATTTTGAGGACATCCGCAAGCTCATGCTGGTGTTGCAGGGTCTGGTGGACAAGGGCAACACCGTCATTGTCATTGAGCACAACTTGGATGTCATCAAGTCTGCGGATTGGATCATCGACATGGGGCCGGAGGGCGGCTCCGGCGGTGGCACCGTGGTTGTAGAGGGCACCCCGGAGGATGTCGCGAACTGTTCCGGCTCCCACACCGGGCAGTACCTGAAGCCGCTGCTTAAGTAGCTTAGGTAGTCGGGTCGTTTCCGTCGGAGATTTCAGAACCGTCGGTGCGGGTGATGCCTTCCAGTCTGTCAGCAACAGGGTCGGCATCGGCAGCATCGGCATCTGCGGCAGCGGCAGCGCCGGCAGCGTCAGAATCGCTGGCGGTGCCGTCACGGTCCGGTGTCGCCGGCTCCTCGGCATTTTTCTGTTTCGCCCCGGAGACCGCCATGGCCAGTAGAATCAGACCACAGCCGAGGAACGCCAAGGCACGGATAACGCCATCGAGTGTTGCCATGTCGTAGAAGATCAGCTTGACGATAGACAGCGCCGCAATCGTCAAACCCGCTGCAAGTCGCGCCGGAATGTGGTGGAACCTCTTCGATAGCACCAGCATGCCGGCAATCGTGGCCCAGAAAATACTCAGCAACATGTGTGCAGCGTTGAAGCTCACGCCAATAGTTGTGAGCAGCACGATAAATGGCATACCCAGCGCAGCCAGGCCAATCAGTGCAAAAGCTGGCGGCAGCTGCGACCTCGCCGCCGTCACGGCCAGGCCGACGTCGGCGCACAGCAGGAATAACAGCGAAAGCATTTCTGCCCACGTTGCCGAGTAGTCAGCCGCAGCACCGGCATTCAACGCTGCGGGCAGGATGTAGAGGTGTACTACCGTTGCGCCGAGCAGCCAGGTCAGTGCCGCAATCTTTGTATAGGGTGCAACGGCATCCCGCGTTGGTTCAGGAGCTTGTAGTCGTGCGCCAATCGCACCGTGCTTCGGTGCTGTGGCCAGCGCCCAGACAAAGAGCGCGGCACCGATGGAGATTGGGATGAGACCCCAGGTGTGGGGTCCAGTACCGGCTCCTGCGTCCCCTTCTGGGCCCGCCACCGCGAGTGCAAGCCAGGGCAGAATTGCCGTGGCCAAGGCCATTGGGGCGAGATAGCGGAAGATGGCACGGTTCCAAAGAAATACCGCAGCAATTGCGATGAACAGCACGAATCCGCCGTAGAACAGCAACCAGAGGCTGGAGGTGGACTGTGTGGCGTTGACCGTTGGGACTGCAGCTACAACCGGAGTCGAGAAGGCAACTACTGACGTGATGGTGACCAGATCGTCTTCCCAAGTGCTGGTCTCCGAAGGCCCGTCGTCAAGCTCGGGAGTGAGTTGGCGCGCCAACGCCAGCGGGCCGAACTGGGCAAACACGAAAAGGGCAATGGTGAGTGCGGCGATTGCAGGCATCACCAGTGCATTGTTGGTCGTGATTACGCCGATGAGAACGTTTGCGCCGAGCAGGAATGCGACTACGTACTTCCGGAAGGGGATGTTCAAGAAGCAGACGATAGCGGCGATAACCATCAGTTGAAGGGTGATTTGCGCGAGCGAAGAGCTCAGCGGGCGGGCGTGGAAGTTGAGGCCGATCGTCGCCCACAGCATTAATCCGGTGTTGATTGTGATGGCCCACGCGGCGGTTGCGCTCGACTTTGTCCATCGCGCGCCGTATAGGCCGACGGCGGCGAAAGGCAGCATGATGACCAGCGTCGCCGCCACCGGAATCCAGTCGAGGAGGTAGGACATCGACATCGTTGTCAGGTGCGCAGCGGCTAGCGATGTCGCAATCAATGCCGTTACGCCAGCAGGCGGTGCGTGACGACGGTGCGCTCGCACAGCCGCGACTGCGAGCACGGCGGCCAACAAGTAAGCCAGGACCACACGCCCGGCCGGTCCAATCAGGCCGGATTGGATTGCAACCGCGACGAAGAATGCGATACCGGCAGCGGTGATGAGACCACCAAAGATCGCAATGATCTTGATGATCGCCTTCTCGTTGCGCCACCAGGGTTCGCGGGGCTCGCGAGGTTCACGCGGTGCCTCCGGCAGCTTCGGCGGCGGGGCCGAGCCGGTTGGGGAAGACTGCGGCGAGGGAGAAGACTGCGGTAAGGGAGAAGACTGCGGCGACTTCGAATCCCGCCGCCACTGGTGGGCAGAGGGGAAGCCGAACATGGGCTGCGCAGTTGCGTCGCTCTGTGGCAGGGGAGCCGGTTGATTCCGCCAGTCCGCTTGTGTTGGCGGTGGTTGCCAATTATGTTGAGGTACCCCTTGGGGCGCAGCATGGGGCGGCGCTTGAGGTGTCCGCTCAGGCGCCGATTTAGGTACCGGCGCAAATTCCGTTCCCGTAGTTTGAGGCGCGCTCGGTGCAGTCGGCGCTTGCCCGCTTGCCTGCGAAAGGCGCACCTGCCAAGTTCGGGTGAGCCGAGCCAGCCGAAGCGAGCTGGCCTCCAAATCTGCCAGAGCATGGGAAAGCTCTGAGACGGAGTCGCCGGTCAGGACAAAATCTCGCGTCGGGGGCTTGCCGTATCGGGCGGAATGCTGATTAGGGTTGGAGTTCTCGGTTTTAGGGCCAAAGCCGTTGGAGCCAGTATTCATGGTGACGACTTTAATCGTGTTTGACCTAAAAACTATGGAGAGAATCTACCAATCTGATTACAATTCCGATTGCACTTTTTAACGCTCGGTAGTGCGCCGGGGGGCTGATGGTGAATAACCTGGCGTAAGAGTCGGTTTTGGTATGCGAGAACGCTTGTGTTAACATCGCGTCTACGACCGCCAGAATGTGATGCTTCTTGCTGCCTTCGGGGAGCATTTAGTTGCATTCGGCAGCGAAGAGGATTTAAGTCCCACCCTAGGTGCGCCAAAGAATTACGGTAGCGCCGGGGTCCACCCTAATCGGTGATGTCACATCGCACGATTGGAAGGCGTCCTTATACAGTGTGTAGTAATCCGCTGTAGACGCGTGGCTTTTCTTCCTTTCCCGCTTGCTATCGCGGTTTGAAACGAAGATTGTTCAGGTTCAACCTAGGAGGCCACATCAGCGCTGAAGCTCGTATTAACGAGGATATTCGAGTACCGGAAGTCCGCCTTGTAGGACCGAATGGTGAGCAGGTGGGCGTTGTCCGCACCGGTGACGCACTCAAGCTCGCTTACGAAGCAGACCTTGACCTGGTTGAGGTTGCTCCGCGAGCAAAGCCACCGGTCGCCAAGATTATGGACTACGGCAAGTTCAAGTACGAACAAGCCCAGAAGGCACGCGAGGCTCGAAAGAACCAGCAGCAGACTGTGGTCAAGGAGCAGAAGTTCCGTCCGAAGATTGATGACCACGACTACGAAACCAAGAAGAACAACGTTGTTCGTTTCTTGGAGAAGGGTTCGAAGGTCAAGGTCACGATTATGTTCCGTGGCCGTGAACAGTCTCGTCCAGAACTGGGATTCCGCCTGTTGGAGCGTCTGGCCGCCGATGTCGAAGAGTACGGCACCGTCGAGTCTCGCCCGAAGCAGGACGGTCGCAACATGACTATGGTCCTGGGGCCGGTTCGGAATAAGGGTAAGAAGTAACCGACCTGACCAGAAATGGTTGTAAACGAGATTTTTGCGCCACGAGCGTCAAAGATCGGTAGGGGAGAGTTTTAACATGAAGCAGAAGACCCACAAGGGCACCGCAAAGCGCATCAAGGTTACCGGTTCCGGCAAGCTGCGCCGCGAGCAGGCTAACCGCCGCCACCTCCTGGAGGGCAAGCCGTCCACTCGTACCCGTCGCCTGAAGGGCACCACGGACGTTGCTAAGTCGGACGTCAAGCGCGTCAAGCGTCTGCTGGGCAAGGCTTAATTTTTCAAGTCTCGTCCCAGGGCAATCGCCCTCTTAATTTCACTAGTTCTTAAAGACAACGAAAAGGAAGTATCACCGTGGCACGTGTGAAGCGGTCTGTTAACGCTAAGAAGAAGCGTCGCGAAGTTCTCGATTCCGCAAAGGGCTACCGTGGTCAGCGCTCTCGCCTGTACCGCAAGGCCAAGGAGCAGATGCTCCACTCCAAGACTTACGAGTTCCGCGATCGCCGCCACCGTAAGGGTCAGTTCCGTCGTCTGTGGATTCAGCGCATCAACGCTGCTGCTCGCGCTAACGACATCACCTACAACCGCTTCGTCCAGGGCCTGAACCTGGCTGGCGTTGAGGTTGACCGTAAGAACCTGGCTGAGCTGGCTGTCAACGACCCACAGGCATTCGCTGCTCTGGTCAAGGTCGCTAAGGACGCTCTGCCGGAGGACGTCAACGCTCCTGCTGCTAAGTAAAGCAGCTACGAGGTAACTCGTACGTAGCGTCGGCAAGCGCCTGCGACTGGCAGTGCGGTCTTGCCAACATCTTTGAAAAGCCACCGTCGATTGGGTTAACGAATAACCTCGGCGGTGGTTTTTCGTATCCGCACTGGCAGTTATGAATCCCGAGCCGCATCACTAGGATTAATCACCATGAACTCTGCGCTGTACTTCAACGACGAGCCGTTTACTCCTCGTACTCCACGTGTCTCGGCGGCTATTCAGCTCCACCGTGCGGCCAAACGGAAGAAGGCCGGGCGCTTCCTCGTCGAGGGCTTCAATTCCGTCGATGCGGCTATCCGCGCAGAGGCTGTCGTGGAAATCTTCGTCACGGCAGCCGCCGCCGAGCAGTTCTGCGAGCTGCTCACGGGGTATCTCGAATCTGGGACGCAGCGCAAGTCTGTTTCGCTTATCGACGACTCCGCCGCCCGCTCATTAAGCGAAACCGTCACCACTACCGGGCTTTTCGCCGTCTGCGACACAGGTGCGGTGTCCACTTCGTTGGAGGAGGCCATTGAGGTTGGAAAGCAATCCGGTTGTCTAGTGATACCGGTGGAGTGCAATGACCCGGGCAATGTTGGCACGATTGTGCGCATGACTGATGCCCTCGGTGCTGGTGCGGTGATCCTTGCTGGCGATTCGGTTGACCCTTTGAACTCGAAGGCCGTGCGTTCCTCTGCGGGGTCTGTTTTCCATACACCCGTCGCACGCGAGCGCGACATCGATGTCGTTGTGGAGAGAGTCAGGGAAGCGGGCTTTACCACCCTCGCTACGGCGATGGATGGCGCTCTCACGCTCGGTGTTGATGCGCTTCCCGACGGTCCCGTCGCCTGGCTTTTCGGCAACGAAGCACATGGCCTGTCGGAGGAGATTACGGCCTCGGCGGGGGCGAGTGTGGCCATCCCGATTAAGGGCGAGGCGGAGTCGTTGAACCTCGCCACCGCAGCGGCTATGTGCCTGTGGGAGACAGTTCGGGGTAACTAGGAAACCTCGATGGTGAGGTGCGTGCACGTGTGCAGTTATCCTCGACTATGATTGTTCCATCACAAGAACTGATAGTCCTATATAGAAGTGGTTGACACGTGAGCGATTCGCCAAATCCTATCGATCTTTCCGAGGACGCCCTCCAGGCGGCTGCGCAGAAGGCCACGGATGCCTTTGACGCTGCCGGCAACCTGGATGAGCTTTCTGCCGCCCGTCGTGAGCACTTGGGGGATGAAGGTTACATTCCGCAGGCTCGCCGCGCGCTGGGCTCTATTCCGAAGGCTGAGCGCAAGGATGCTGGTCGTCGCGTGAATGTTGTTCGTGGAGCCGTCGAGAAGCACTATGCAGAGCGTCTTGCGGTGCTGGAGGAAGAGGAAAACGCGCGTCGTCTGGTCGCGGAGAGTATCGACGTGTCGGTGGACACCACGCGAGGCCAGCGTGGCGGGATGCACCCAATTACCATCCTGTCCGAGCAGATCGGTGACATCTTCGTGGGCATGGGTTGGGAAGTTGCCGAGGGCCCGGAGGTCGAAGCCGAGTACTTCAACTTTGACGCGCTGAACTTCCTGCCGGATCACCCGGCTCGTACCCTGCAGGATACTTTCCACATTGCGCCGGAAGGATCCAAGCAGGTGCTGCGTACGCACACCTCTCCAGTTCAGGTTCGTACTCTGCAGTCGCGTGACCTGCCAATTTACGTTATCTGCCCGGGGCGTACCTTCCGTACCGATGAGCTCGATGCCACCCACACCCCGGTCTTCCACCAGGTCGAGGGGCTCGCTGTGGACAAGGGGCTGACCATGGGGCACCTGCGCGGCACGCTGGACCATATGGCAAAGGCGCTGTTCGGTCCGGAGACCAAGACCCGTATGCGCACCAACTATTTCCCGTTCACCGAGCCGTCGGCTGAGGTTGACGTCTGGTTCCCGAATAAGAAGGGCGGCGCCGGCTGGATCGAGTGGGGAGGCTGCGGCATGGTGAACCCGAACGTGCTGCGGGCTTCCGGCATTGACCCGGAGGTGTACTCGGGCTTCGCGTTCGGCATGGGCCTGGAGCGCACCCTGCAGTTCCGCAACGGTCTGACCGACATGCGCGACATGGTCGAAGGCGACGTTCGCTTCACGCAGCCGTTCGGTATCCGCGGCTAATTCACTGACCTACAGATAGGAGTTTTACTTACATGTTCATTCCACAGTCGTGGGTCACTGAAATCGTTCGCGGCCCAGAGAACACCATCAACCCGGACTGGTCCGTTACCCCGGACGAGCTGGATGAGGGCTTTGTCCGCGTTGGTTTTGAAACCGAGGGACACGAGCCGCTAGAGAAGATCGAGGGCCCGCTGGTTTTCGGTCGTGTCGACCACATTGAGGAGCTCGAGGGCTTCAAGAAGCCAATTCGCTTCTGTCAGGTCAACGTCGGCGATGCTAATGGCACCGGTGAGCTGCAGGAGATTATCTGTGGTGCCCGCAACTTCGAAGAGGGCTCGATTGTCGTCGTCGCACTGCCGGGCTGCGTGCTGCCGGGCGGTTTCGAGATTTCCGCACGGAAGACCTACGGCAAGGTTTCCAACGGCATGCTCTGCTCCGAAGCTGAGCTGGGCATGACCGATTCCTCCGCCGGTATTCTCACGCTCCCGTCGGCCCCGGCTGAGCTGGGTTCGTGCGCCAAGGAGTTCATCGGTCTCGATGACGAGAAGTTCGAGGTCAACATCACACCGGACCGCGGTTATGCGCTGTCGGCCCGCGGTCTTGGCCGCGAAATCTGCTCCGCATTCAACCTCGACTTCGCCGATCCAGCCAAGGTCAAGGAGCTGCCGGTGGAGGGAGAGGTCCTGAACGTCACCATCGACGAGGACACCGACACCCGCCGCTTTGGTCTGCGCCGTGTCACCGGCATCAATCCGAACGCCGAGACCCCATGGTGGATGCGCCGCCGCCTGCTGCTGGCTGGTCAGCGTCCGGTCAACGTGGCCACGGACGTCACCAACTACGTGATGCTGCTGCTCGGTCAGCCGATGCACGCCTTCGATGGCTCCAAGATCGCTGGTGGCCTGCACATCCGCAACGCTAAGGCCGGCGAGACTCTGACGACTCTCGACCACGTGGACCGCAAGCTCGACCCGGCGGACGTCGTCATCTGCGACGACAACGGTATTCAGTCACTGGCCGGCATCATGGGCGGACTTACCTCCGAGATTGCCGACGGCACCACCGATGTGGTCTTCGAGGCCGCCAACTGGTCGCCGCTGCACGTCTTCCGCAGCGGTCGCCGCCACAAGCTGAGCTCCGAGGCTTCACGACGTTTCGAGCGCGGCGTGGACACCGCTCTTGTCGAGCCGGCTCTGGACTTGGCCTGCCAGCTGCTCGCTGACATCGCCGGCGGCACTATCGACACTGGTCGCACCCTGCTCGGCGAGGTTGCCACCATGTCGACTATTGACTTTGCCGTTAACCGCGCCAGCGAAGTTGCGGGCGTTGATTACCCGCGTGAAACCGTCATTGGTCGCCTGCGCGAGGTCGGTTGCGAGGTCGTTGACAACGGTGACCGCCTGGCTGTCACTCCGCCAACCTGGCGCTCGGACCTGACCATGTCCGCTGATCTGGTTGAGGAAATCCTGCGACTGGAGGGTCTGGAAGACATTCCGGTTATCCTTCCAATCGCCCCGGCTGGCCGCGGTCTGACCGAGCGTCAGCTGCGCCGCCGCTTCGTCGGCCACGCGTTGGCCCACAACGGCTACCTGGAGATTCTGCCGACGCCGTTCATTGCCAACGACGTCTTCGACGTCTGGGGCCTGGACGCTGATGACCCGCGTCGTAACACCGTCAAGGTCATCAACCCGTTGGAGTCCGACCACGCTCAGCTGGGCACGACTCTGCTGCCGTCCATGCTGGAGTCGCTGAAGCGCAATGTTGCTCGTGGCCAAGTCGACCTGTCGCTCTACGGTGTGGAGCAGGTATCCATCGAGCGCGGTAACGGTGTCTCGCCGATGCCGTCGACTGCTGGCTTGCCGAGCGAGGCCGAGCGCGCTGAGCTTCTGGACTCGCTGCCGGAGCAGCCACTGCACGTCGCCACTGTCGCCTGTGGGCGGATCCGCCTGGACAGCCCGTGGGGCGATGAGGCCGCGTACACCGTCGCCGATGCCATCGAAGCTGCACGCATTGTTGCCCGCGCCGCCAACGTCGAGCTGGAGATCCGTAACGCTGAGGTGCTGCCGTGGCACCCGGGCCGCTGCGCTGAGCTGCTTGTCGACGGCAAGGTCGTCGGCCACGCCGGTGAGCTGCACCCGAAGGTGTGCAAGGATGCTGGTCTGCCGGAGCGCACCTGCGCTATGGAGATCAATCTCGATGCACTGCCGGTGACGGAGCACCTGCCGGCGCCGGTACTCAGCCCGTTCCCAGCCGTCCACCAGGACGTCGCGCTTGTTGTCAGCGATGAGGTCTCTGCCGCAGAGGTGGAGAAGACTCTGGTGGAAGGTGCCGGTGAGCTCCTCGAATCCATCCGTGTCTTCGATGTTTATCGTTCCGAGCAGATGGGCGAAGGTGTTCGCTCACTGGCGTACTCCCTGCGTTTCCGCGCACCGGACCGTACGCTGAAGGAAGAGGAAGCTTCCGCAGCTCGCGAGGCGGCCATTGAGCTGGCCACTACCCGTCACGGCGCTCAGCTGCGCGGCTAAAAGGGGAGGCCCCAGGGAGAGATACCCATGATTGGCATCTTGCGGCACCGCGACAACAGGTTTAATAGCGCAGAGGCACGAGAGCAGCGCGTCGGAGTGTGCGCTGTGAGCAGTGCGAAGCCTGCGGCGACTGTGGCCACAGCTGCTGTCACGGCAGGTCTATTGCTCACCGGCGCGCCGAGTGCGGCTGCGCTGGTTGGTGGGGAGGCAGCTGCGCCTAGTGTGGCGGCGGACTCCGTGGTGTCGGTCATGGTCCGGACCAGTGCCCATACCGGAAACTTTTGCACGGGAACTGCAATCGCCCCGCAGTGGGTAATGACCGCAGCTCACTGTGTGCGTGACGTCCCGCAGCAGGTTGGGGAAGTCGAGGTCGGTTTCGGCCCGGATGCCCGGCGTGTACCGATTGATCGCTGGGAGATTGCGCCCACCGGTGACGTAGTGCTTATTCACCTTGCGGGCGATGCAGCTCTTCGGGAGTATCCCGCAATGGAACGTCGTCAGGCGTTTTCGGAGCAAGAAACGGCAGGCACGGTCTATGGGCGATCGCTGCTCGGCGATGTTGCGGATGGCTCGCTGCCGATGGCGACCGTCACCGCGTCGATGTGCCCGGTGAAGTATCAGCAGTGCGTGCGGGAAGACTCAGTGTTGGCGCACATGGAGCGCCCCGCGGCGTTGCAGGTGGGCGATTCGGGCGGACCGCTCTTTATCGACGGCCAGCTGGCTGCGGTGTTCTCGGGTGCGGTGGCTTTTGATGACAGCGTCGCACCGGAGGAGTCGGGTTACTATCTCTACACCACGACGTCATCGGTGGCGCAGTGGGCAGATGGTGTGATGAGCCAGGAGTCAAGCGGCGTAGTTGAATAATCCGGCGTTGAGTAGTCCGGCGTTGAATAGTCCGGCGTGCTGGTTGAACGAAGTGTATGTACCGACGACGGCGTTATATTCATAAATCACTCACGTCACATTGGTGGGATTCCAGCACTTTGGCAACGAATTCTATGAATATCTTGCAACACAGTGAATAAAAGTGTTGAATGTTTGACATGAGTATTTCCGTTGCCATTGCCGGTGCGACCGGTTACGCAGGAGGAGAGATCCTCCGCATCCTGTTGTCGCACCCGGCGTACCTTTCCGGCGAACTAACCATCGGCGCACTGACGGGAGCATCCAACGCGGGTGCTCGTGTGGGCGACATTATGCCTCATGTGGCACCTTTGGCTGACCGTCGTATTGAGCCGACTAATGGTGACACACTCGCTGGACATGACGTGGTGTTCCTCGGGCTGCCCCACGGTCATTCGGCTGCGATTGCAGAGCAGTTGGGGGATGACACGGTGATTATTGACTGCGGCGCGGATTTCCGCCTGCAGGATGCCGCTGAGTGGGAGCACTACTACGGCTCGGAGCACGCCGGTACCTGGACTTACGGTATTCCAGAGCTGCCGGGCAACAGGGAAGTAGTGGCTGCTTCGAAGCGCATTGCTGTGCCGGGTTGTTTCCCCACTGGGGGTACAATTACGGCGCTGCCGGCAGTTGCAAAGAACCTGGTTAAGCCGGACCTGTCCGTTGTTTCCATCACCGGTACCTCCGGTGCGGGCAAGAAGGCGGCTGTGCCCCTGCTCGGGTCCGAGGTTATGGGCAATCTCCGCGCCTACAACACTGCGGGCAAGCACCGCCACACCGCAGAGTTCCTGCAGAACCTCAAGCCGTACGCAGAGGATCTCACCGTCAGCTTCACGCCCGTACTCGCCCCGACGTCGCGCGGCATTCTCACCACTATTACCGCCCCGCTTGTCGACGGGGTTACGGAGGCAGCCGCACGGGAAGCCTACCTCGAGTTCTACAAGGATGAGCCGTTTGTGCAGGTGTTGGCCGAAGGGCTGCTGCCGCAGACACAGTCGGTAATTGGCTCTAACTTGGTTCAGATTCAGGTCGAGGTAGATGAACGCGCCAAGCGCCTGGTGCTGACCTCGGCGATTGACAATCTGACAAAGGGCACCGGTGGTGCCGCAGTTCAGTGCATGAATTTGGTTACTGGACAGAATGAAACTGCAGGACTTCCACTGGTAGGAGTTGCCCCATGATGAAGGAAGAAAAAGAAGGTCTCGTCAACGTCGCTGGTGACGAAGGCGGCGTATGTGCACCTCAGGGGTTCGCGGCCAGCGGTGTCATTGCCGGCATCAAGGTCAGCGGAAACCCGGACATGGCGCTCATCGTAAACCAGGGGCCGGAGAAGACCGCGGCGGCTGTCTTTACCACCAACCGTGTCCAGGCTGCGCCGGTGACGGTATCCAAGAAGCACATCGCTGACGGCAAGCTGTCGGCAGTGGTGCTGAACTCCGGCAATGCCAACGCCTGCAATGGCCAGCCGGGTATTGCCGACGCCCTCGAAGTTTGCCAAAAGGTCGCAGATGGGCTCGGCGTCGACGTTACCGAGATAGGCGCCTGTTCCACTGGCTTGATTGGTGACCGGTTGCCGATGGACATTGTGCTGGCAGGTGTGCCGAAGCTGATTGAGAAACTGGGCGGCGATGTCGCCGCAGGTACGGCTGCAGCAGAGGCCATCTTGACCACTGACTTGGTGGCAAAGCAGGCCGTTGCGCATGGTGACGGATTCACTGTCGGTGCTATGGGCAAGGGTGTTGGCATGATTAGTCCGTCGATGGCCACGATGCTCGGTGTGATTACGACGGATGCGTCGGTAAGCGCAGAAATGGCGCACGAGGCTATTGCCAAGGCGAGCGAGGTTACGTTTAACCGCCTAGATATTGATGGCTCCACCTCCACCAATGACACCGTCATCATTTTGGCCAACGGTGCCTCTGGCGTGAAGCCCTCGCAGGAGGAGCTCGATCAGGCAGTGCTTAGCGTGTGTGATTCCATCGCACGCCAGATGCAGTCGGACGCCGAAGGCGTGACCAAACGTGTGTCGGTGACCGTGCGTGGCACCGGTGGCGCTGAAGATGCCCTGGTAGCTGCTCGCATTATCGGCCGCGACAACCTCTTCAAGTGTGCGATGTTCGGTTCGGACCCGAACTGGGGTCGTGTGTTGGCGGCTGTCGGCACCGCGCCGGTGGATATGGATCCGGAGCACATCACGGTTTCCTTCAATGGTCACGTAGTCTGTCGCGATACCGGTGGCACGCCTGATGCTCGTGAAGTGGATCTGTCCGGCAAGGACATCGCCGTTGAGGTTGACCTCGGTACTGGTAATCCGGAAGAGGCCACGATTCGTACGACGGACCTTTCCCACGATTACGTTCACATCAACTCGGCATATTCGTCGTAGAAGGTTTTGAGGAGACTCTGCAATGGTTCACCAGTTGACCGAAGGGCTGTCCTTCGAACAGCGGGCACATGTGCTGGCGGAAGCCCTGCCGTGGCTGCAGCACCACCGTGACAAGATTGTGGTGGTCAAGTACGGCGGTAACGCGATGACCGACCTGAAACTGAAGAAGGCCTTCGCGCAGGACATGGTTTTCCTGCGCACCGTGGGTGTGAAGCCGGTGGTTGTCCATGGCGGTGGCCCCCAGATTTCGTCGATGCTCAAGCGCCTGGGGCTGGAGGGAGAGTTCCGAGGCGGTTTCCGTGTCACGACTCCGGAGGTCATGGAAATTGTCCGCATGGTTCTCTTCGGGCAGGTCGGCCGCGAACTGGTGAACCTTATCAACGCCTACGGCCCATATGCAGTGGGTACCTCTGGTGAGGACGGTGGCCTGTTCACCGGTACTCGACGCACGGTAAACGTCGGTGGCAAGGAGACAGATATCGGGCTGGTTGGCAATATCACCGAGGTGCACTCGGAAACGCTATTGGACCTGATTGATGCCGGCCGTATTCCTGTGGTTTCCACGATTGCGCCGTCCGCTGACGGCAAAGAGGTCTACAACATCAACGCCGACACGGCAGCAGGTGCACTGGCATCGGCAATTAACGCGAACCGTCTGGTGATTCTGACTAATGTCGAGGGGCTCTACACGGATTGGCCGAACCGCGATTCGCTGGTGTCCAAGATTTCCACTTCGCACCTGCGAGAAATCCTTCCGACGCTGGACTCGGGCATGATTCCGAAGATGGAGTCCTGCCTGAACGCAGTGGATCAGGGAGTGCCTGCGGCCCACGTTATCGATGGCCGCCAGCCACACTCGGTGCTGCTGGAGCTGATGACTTCCGGCGGTATCGGCACAATGGTAGAGCCAGGATAAGGCAGAAAAAGACGGACAAGAATTTACCTACACACACGTTAGGCAGGTCGAAAGACGACATGAGCGACTTCAAGCAGCAGTGGCAACACACGATGATGAACAATTACGGCACGCCGCGCATTGAGCTTGTGCAGGGTAAGGGCGCTATTGTCACGGATTCCGAGGGCAAGGAATACCTGGACCTGCTCGCCGGTATTGCAGTCAACGCGTTGGGTCACGCGCATCCGGCGATCGTGGAAGCCGTGTCCAAGCAGATTTCCACGATGGGGCACGTGTCCAACATCTTCGCCTCTGAGCCACCACTGGCACTGGGCGAGAAGCTCATTGAGCTCACTGGCTGGGATACCGATGACACTCGGATTATGTTCTGCAATTCCGGTACCGAGGCCAATGAGGCTGCATTCAAGCTGGCGCGTTTGACGGGGCGCAACCGTATTATCGCGACCCACCACGGGTTCCACGGCCGCACCATGGGAGCACTTGCCATGACCGGTCAGCCGGACAAACGCACCCCGTTCGAACCGATGCCGGGTGGAGTCGAGTTCGTGCCCTACGGTGACATCGACTTCCTCACCAAGACCATCGAATCCGATCCGTTGGGTGTCGCAGCGGTGATTCTGGAACCAATTCAGGGTGAGACCGGTGTGGTCGCACCGCCAGAGGGATACCTCGCCGAGGTCCGCGGACTGACCAAGCGCTTCGACGTCCTCATGATCGTCGACGAAGTGCAGACCGGCATTGGCCGTACCGGACAGTGGTTTGCCCACCAGCACGACGGCATCGTCCCGGATGTCATGACCCTGGCCAAGGGCCTCGGCGGCGGCCTGCCGCTGGGTGCTGTCATCGCCAACGGCCGCGCAGCGGAACTGTTCACTCCCGGTGCGCACGGCACCACTTTTGGTGGCAACCCGGTCTGTGCCGCTGCCGGCCTGGCCGTCATCGAGACGCTGGAAGAAGAAAAGCTGCTCGATCGAGTCACCGAGAAGGGCAAAGTCCTGGCTCGCAAGCTTGCGTCGTTAAACCATGTTGATCACGTGCGCGGCCGCGGCTTCATGCTTGGGCTGGTGCTGTGCGAGAACCTGGCGAAGGAAGCAGTTAACGCCGGTTATGAGCGCGGTGTCATTCTGAACGCGCCGCAGGCGAATGTGCTGCGAATTGTGCCGCCGCTGAACCTCAGTGATGAGGAAATCAACCGCGCCGTCGAGTTGATTGATGCCTGCCTGAACGACGCCGCTGAGGCTGTCGCCAACAATGGAAGGAATTAGGAACCGATGCTCCGTCATTTTCTCGCCGATGATGACCTGACTCCACAGGAGCAGGCTGAGGTGCTGCAGTTGGCTGCAGAGCTGAAGGCAGCGCCGTACTCCCGCCGGCCGTTTGAGGGGCCGCAGTCGGTTGCGGTGCTGTTCGACAAGACGTCGACTCGTACCCGTTTCTCCTTCGACGCTGGCATTGCGGCTCTGGGCGGCAACGCGATTGTGGTTGAAACCGGAAACTCGCAGATGGGCAAGGGTGAAACCTACCAGGACACCGCTGCTGTGCTCAGCCGTTTTGTCTCGGCAATCGTGTGGCGTACCTACGCACAGTCAGGGCTGGAGGCCATGTCTGAAACCGCGACGGTGCCGATTGTCAACGCGCTTTCCGACGAGTTCCACCCGTGCCAGATTCTCGCTGACCTGCAGACCATCATCGAGCACAAGTGCCCGGAAGAAGGCCAGGCGGGACTGCGTGGCAAGAAGGCTGTCTACTTCGGCGATGGTGCCAACAACATGGCCAACTCCTACCTAGTAGGCTTCGCCACCGCAGGGCTGGACGTCACCATCTGTGCACCGGAGAACTTCCAGCCGGAGCAGGTCTACGTCGACCGCGCCAAGAAGGTCGCGGAGCAGACCGGTGCGGCCGTGGCCGTGACCGCAGACGTCGATGAGGCCATTGCCGGTGCCGACGTTGTCATCACCGATACCTGGGTCAGCATGGGGCAGGAGAACGACGGCCTGGATCGTCGCACTCCGTTTCTGCCGTACCAGGTCAACGCTGAGCTGATGGCGAAGGCAAATGAGGATGCCATCTTCCTGCACTGCCTGCCGGCATACCGCGGCAACGAAGTTACTGCCGAGGTCATCGATGGCCCGCAGTCGGTAGTCTTTGACGAGGCGGAAAACCGCATGAACGCTCAGAAGGCGTTGCTGACCTGGCTGGTGGAGAGGCAGTAAGGTCATGACCGCAGCACAACCAGGTTCTCGCACAGCTCGGCAGACGCGCATCGCTGACCTGTTGGCGCAGCATCACGTGTCCAGTCAGGTTCAGCTCGTCGAGCTGCTTGCCGACGAAGGCATTGAGATTGCGCAGGCGACGTTGTCCAGAGACCTCGATGAGCTGGGCGCCCGAAAGATTCGCGACGGAGTCAACGGTTCGCGTTATTCCATCGTCGAAGATGCACTCGCTGTCTCCAGCGGGGCAGTGGCCAGGATGCGGCGCGTTTTAGACGAGCTGCTGGTCTCCATTGATCATTCGGGCACCATCGCGGTTGTGCGTACACCACCGGGAGCCGCACAGTATCTAGCCAGTGTGATTGACCGTGCGGGACTCAAAGAAATCGTTGGCACAATTGCGGGAGATGACACCGTAATGTGCCTGGCTAGAGAACCACTTTCCGGCGCTGACCTAGCCCAGCGTCTAGCCGCCGGAACGAACCAGTAAACTATTTCACGAAATGCTTTAAAGCACCGATTAAAGGAGCGCTTACCCTATGACCAACCGGGTTATTCTTGCTTACTCTGGTGGCCTCGATACCACCGTTGCTATTCCGTACCTCAAGGAAATGACCGACGGCGAGGTCGTCGCAGTTTCTATCGATGTCGGACAGGGCGGCGAGGACATGGAGTCCGTGCGTCAGCGCGCTCTGGACGCCGGCGCTGTCGAAGCTGTTGTTGTCGACGCTAAGGACGAGTTCGCCGAGGAGTACTGCCTGCCGACCATTAAGGCAAATGGTCTCTACATGAAGCAGTACCCGCTGGTTTCTGCACTGTCGCGCCCGCTGATTGTTAAGCACATGGCGAAGGCTGCAGAGGAGTTCGGTGGCACTCACGTCGCACACGGCTGCACCGGTAAGGGCAATGACCAGGTCCGTTTCGAGGTTGGTTTCGCCAACACCGCCCCGGATCTGAAGATTATTGCACCGGCTCGTGACTTCGCTTGGACCCGCGACAAGGCTATTGCCTTCGCTGAGGAAAAGGGTCTGCCAATTGAGCAGTCCAAGTCGTCCCCGTTCTCCATTGACCAGAACCTCTTCGGTCGCGCCATTGAGACCGGCTACTTGGAGGATCTGTGGAACGCGCCGACCAAGGATGTCTACGCGTACACCGAGGATCCGACCCTGAACTTCAGCTCCCCGGACGAGGTCATCATCTCCTTCGAGGACGGTAAGCCGACTGCCATCGACGGCAAGAAGGTTTCCGTGCTCGAGGCCATCGAAGAGATGAACCGCCGCGCTGGTGCTCAGGGCATCGGTCGTCTGGACATGGTTGAGGACCGCCTGGTCGGCATCAAGTCCCGCGAGATCTACGAGGCACCGGGTGCTATGGCCATCATGGCTGCACACGCAGCGCTGGAGGACGTCACCGTTGAACGTGAGCTGGCTCGTTACAAGCGTCAGGTCGAAGGCGAGTGGGCCAACCTGGTCTACGACGGCCTGTGGTTCTCGCCGCTGAAGCGCGCGCTGGATGCCTTCATCGAGGAGTCCCAGAAGGGCGTTTCCGGTGATATCCGCATGGTCATGCACGCTGGTCACTGCAACGTCAACGGTCGCCGTTCGAACACCTCGCTGTACGACTTCAACCTGGCTACCTACGACGAGGGCGACACCTTCGACCAGACCCTGGCTCGCGGCTTCGTCGAGCTGCACGGCCTGTCCTCGAAGATGGCCGCAAAGCGCGACTTCAACCTGTAAAGATTCTCCAGAGCGACTAGAGCGAAAGGCCTATTGGAAAAGACAATGGTCGAAAAGCACGGTACCAACGAAGGCTCCCTGTGGGGCGGCCGCTTTGCCGGTGGCCCGTCCGAGGCGATGGCCGCATTGAGCAAGTCCACCCATTTTGACTGGGTGCTCGCGCCTTACGACGTTCTTGCGTCCAAGGCCCACGCCCGAGTGCTGCATGCTCGCGGGCTGCTCAGCGATGCCGACTTTGACACCATGATTGCAGGCCTCAATCAGCTCGACCGCGACGTTGCCTCTGGCGAATTTGGTCCGGAGCCGACGGATGAGGATGTCCATGGTGCCATGGAGCGTGGCCTGATTGACCGCGTCGGCCCGGAAGTCGGCGGTCGCCTGCGCGCGGGTCGTTCTCGCAATGATCAGGTGGCAACCCTGTTCCGCATGTGGCTGCGCGATGCCGTCCGCGGTATCGCACTGGATGTCACGGACCTGGTCGGCGCCCTGGTTGCTCAGTCCAAGGCACACCCGGATGCCATCATGCCGGGCAAGACTCACTCTCAGGCGGCTCAGCCGGTGCTGCTGGCGCACCAGTTGCTGGCACATGCGCATCCGCTGCTGCGTGACCTCGATCGTATCCGTGATCTCGACCGTCGTTTGGCTGTATCCCCGTACGGCTCCGGTGCGCTGGCGGGATCCTCGCTGCACCTGGATCCGGAAGCCATCGCTGAAGAGCTTGGTTTCGATTCGGCTACGGACAACTCCATTGACGGCACTTCTTCGCGTGACTTCGCCTCTGAGGCGGCTTTCGTCTTTGCACAGATTGCCGTGGACATGTCTCGCCTTGCAGAGGAGATCATCTACTGGGCCACCCCAGAGTATGGTTACGTCACTCTGGCTGATGCCTGGTCGACTGGTTCGTCCATCATGCCGCAGAAGAAGAACCCGGACGTGGCAGAGCTGACCCGCGGTAAGACAGGTCGTTTGATTGGTAATCTCGCTGGTCTCATGGCCACGCTGAAGGCTCAGCCGCTGGCCTACAACCGTGACCTCCAGGAGGACAAAGAGCCTTTGGTGGACTCGGTCGAGCAGCTGACCCTGCTGCTGCCGGCATTGACCGGTCTGGTGGCAACGCTGACCTTCCACGAGGACCGTCTGCGCGAGCTCGCTCCAGCGGGCTACACCCTGGCCACTGACCTGGCTGAATGGCTGGTCCGCGAAGGCGTGCCTTTCCGTGACGCTCACGAGGCTTCCGGCCAGTGCGTCCGCATTGCGGAGTCCAAGGGCGGCATCGGTCTGGACGAGCTTTCCGACGAGGACCTCGCCGGTGTCCACCCGGCACTGACTCCAAAGGTCCGTGAAGTGTTGACTATCGACGGCGCTGTGGCTTCTCGCGATACTCGCGGTGGTACCGCGGGAGTGCGTGTTGCAGAGCAGCTCGCTCGTGTCGACGAGAAGAACAACGAGCTAAAGCAGTGGGCTGAAAAGCCAGTTCGCGGCTAAAGCGGCTAAAGCGGCTAAAGCGGCTAGCGCGGCTAATTAATCGGTGTGCGGTCAATCGATCGCACGCCGATTGTTTACAGCCCGGGGGCAAGTAGCAAAACCAGCAACCCGACAACGGACAGCCCGACAACGGACAACCCGGTAACTGGCAACCCGGTAACTGGCAACCCGATAAATTATGGGCTCCACGTGCGAATACGGGCTGCAAATGTGAAACTGTGCGAGTTTATGACACTTTCAGGCCATTTTTCAGGTCATTTTTGTCATAAACGCAGTCAGTAACTCGGATCGACCCGCCGCCGCCAGCCATAAACGCAGTCAGTAACTCGGATCGACCCGCCGCCGCCAGCCATAAACGCAGTCAGTAACTCGTATCGTTCCGACGCCGCCAGTAAACCCGTAATGCCAGGTACGCCCGAAGTGACGCAGATTACTGATTATTTCTATATCTGTTGCCAGGTTTGACCGGGTCTCTTACCATAATTTCATGGCGGAAAGTACGCGGTCGAGCGGTGGAAATCACAGCTCACGAGATAAAAATAAAAATCAAAGTGGTAGCAAGAAAGGGTGTATGGGCCCGGGGGCAATTCTTGCAGTCATTTTGATTGTTATCGCGGCTGTCGCGGTCTATGTCGGTCGTGGCGGTAGTATTCCAGGTTTTTCTGGTGGCAACTCCGGAGGAAGCCGTGATTTCTTCGGTGGTGAAAAGACCGTCGTCAAGGCGATTGTTGGCTCTGAGAAGAAGCCCTTCTTCGAAGACAAAGAGGTCCAAAAGGCTCTTGCCTCCCACGGCTATGCGGTGGAAGTAAAGACGGCGGGTTCGCGTCGGATGGCCACGGATGTGAATCTGGATTCCTTCGACATGGCGTTTCCATCATCGGCCCCTGCAGCGGAGAAGATTGCTGAGAAAATGAGCGGTGCTGAGCGGTACGACGTCTTCTACACCCCGATGGCGATCGCTACTTTCGACAACATCTTGCAGGCGCTGGAACGGGAAAATGTTGCTCGCCAACAGGGCACTACGTGGCAGGTAGATATGGCCGCACTGGCCACGATGCAGCACGACAATGTCCGCTGGCGTGACTTCGCAGAGAATGACTACCCGTCGCCACGCACAGTGCAGATGTCCACGACTGACATCCGTTCGTCGAACTCAGCCGCGATGTACTTGTCGCTAATGTCTTGGATCACCAATGAAGGCAGGATTGTGTCCGACAATGGGCAGGTCAATGCGGTGTTGCCGGAGCTCACGCCGCTGTTTACTGGACAGGGGTACACGGAATCCTCGTCGGCTGGGCCATTCTCGGACTACCTCTCGCAGGGCGTCGGTTCGAAGCCAATGGTGATGGTCTACGAGTCGCAATTCCTGGGGGAGGATGGTGCCCAGAACAGCCGATTGAAGCCGGAAATGCGCTTGGCGTATCCATCGCCGACGATTCTGAGTACTCACGTGGCATTGGGCTTTAACGACAACGGTGTTGCGGTCGCAAGGCTTCTCGCTGAAGACCCTGAGCTTCAGAAGCTGGCGGCCAAGCACGGTTACCGATCCAGCCAGCCTGAGGCAATGGAGGAGTTCCAGACGCAGTTGAAGACGGGGCAGGAGGTCTCCACCGATTTTGTGGACTCCATTGACCCGCCGAGTTTCGACATCCTCGAGCAGCTCATTGAGGGTGTTTCCCGCGGATACCAGGGCCCGCCGAGGCCGGAAACGGAAGAGGGGTAAAGCAGAATGTTCATGTACAAGGCACCAACTGCCCTCCGCAAAATGCTTCTTGCCCTCGTCGGTGTGCTCGGCATCTTCACTGTCGCGGCCTGCTTCGACGGTGGCTTGAACCTGTCGCTGGGCTCCGACGATGAGAAGACGAACAAGGTCAATGTCGATTCGGACCTCAAGGGCTCGACTATGCGCATCGCCGGGGCCACGGAGCTTGCAGAGCTCCAGCCGCTGATGCAAAAGGCTTCCGACGACCTCGGCTTTACTATCAACCTCGAGCTTCTCGACGGCACTGTGAAGAACAGCCACGCTCTTGTCGACGGTGACTTCGACAACCAATTTGATGCCACCTGGTTTGCTACCAACCGGTACGTTGATCTTCTCGGCGGGGCTGACAAGCTCGGTGAAGCCAAGAAAGTCGCCACTTCACCGGTAGCATTTGGCATCCATTCGTCCAAGGCGCGGGAACTTGGTTGGGATACCAAGCAACCGACGTGGGGTGAGATCGCGGAGGCTGCGTCGTCAGGCAAATTGACCTACGGCATGACCAACCCCACGGAATCGAACTCGGGCTTTTCCGGTGTGGTGTCGGTTGCGACCGCGTTCGCCGACACCGGATCGGCGCTGACTACGGGGGATATCAACCGCACCACGCCTGAGCTGCAGAAGTTCTTCGAGGGGCAGAAGATGACCTCGGGTTCGTCGGGGTGGCTGCGCGACAAGTTCCTGGATGAGCCGGACTCCGTGGACGCTCTCATCAACTATGAAGCTGTATTGCAGCAGATGAATAAAGAGGGCGCTGACCTGGAAGTTGTTGTTCCGAGTGACGGTGTCATCAGTGCGGATTACCCGCTGACGCCACTAGCTCAGCCTGCTAACGACCTTGCCGCGCGGCAGACGGAAGCACTCGGACAGTGGTTGGAAGCCAACTCACAGATTCTCGCCGATCACTTTCTGCGTCCGGTCTCCGATGACGCCAACCTGCCGGAAAGCATGACCAACAACGTGATTATCGAGCTGCCTTTCCCGGGCGATCGCACAGTCACGGACCGCCTCATTGAGGCATACGACAATGACCTGCGCGTGCCCGGCGAGTCGGTCTTCGTTCTCGACACCTCCGGCTCAATGTTCGGTGACCGCATCGCGGACTTGCAGGCGACGATGCGCGCCATCGTCGACGGCAGCGCGCGCACCGAGACGGGAAGTGTGGGGTTGCGAAACCGGGAGATTGCGACGATTCTGCCGTTCAGTACGTCCGTCGGCGAGCCCACGACCACGACAATCGACGGTCCGGAATCGCGCGCTCAGCTGACCGCCGCGGTTGATGGACTGCTTGCCGAAGGTGAAACCGCGCTTTACGACGCCCTGATCCAAGCCTTCGACCTTCTCGGCAGCTCGGATAAGAACTCCATCCCGTCCATTGTGGTTCTGACCGATGGTCAGGTGACATCCGGCAAGACCTTCGCAGAGTTCCGCGACTTCTACCAGTCCAAGGGCGGGAATCTTCCGCCGGTATTCGTCATCCGTTATGGCGAGGCGGATCCGGGAGAAATGCAGGAACTTGCGAACCTGACTGGTGGTAAGGTCTTTGAATCCCGTGAGACCGAGCTTGCTGATGTGTTCAAGGAGATTCGTGGCTACCAGTAAATCCTCCGGCACTTCCTCTGGCGGTGGCTTTCTTAACAGCCCCGCCAACATTGTCGGGCTCGTCCTTGCCATCGCCGTCGTGCTGCTGCACCTGACCGTGGGGCTTGGTTTCCTGTGGCCGGTTGTTGCGATTGCCGCGTGGGGCGCGTCGGTTGCTTTGTTGCCGAGGCAGAGCAAGGGAGCTCAGAAGTCCGTTAGCTCGGCGCCGAAGCCTGCGGTTGCTCAGCGCCGTCCGCTCAATCCGGTTGAGCTGCGCAGGAGCCTCCACCGGACATTGGGAACACTCTTTGAGCAGGAGCCCGGCGAAGAGCTGGGAGAAGCCGCATATGAGCTTGGCGTGACGCTCGAGTCTGTGCTTAGCGAGTGGAAGTATCTCAACAACTACCCCGAGCAGAAAGTGGTCATCGACGGCATCATCGAGGAGTACTTGCCACAGACGGTCAACTCTTACCTCGCAGTCCCGGAGCGCCTGCGTCATAAGGCCGAGGATCCGGCTCGGGAGTCCATCGAGCTGCTGCATTCCGCAGTGCGGAAGATTCAGGATGCCATCGGTCAGGACAACCTGATTGCCTTGGAAGGTCAGCGTGACACCCTGGCAATTCAGTTCGGTAAGGTAGTGGACTATGAGCCTTGATCCGAAACTCCTTGATATCCTCGCTTGCCCGCGTGACAAGGGGCCGCTTGAATACCTCGAAGACGAGCAGGTGCTGGTCAATCCTCGCCTGAAGATTGCCTACCGCATCGACGAAGGCATTCCGGTTATGCTTTCCGACGAAGCCATCGCCTGGGACAAGTAATTGCCTTTCTCGCTTCCCGACGGCTACAGCGCCCTCGACCGCACTATGCTGTCGGGAGCTCCCATCGATGCTGCGCAGACGCTGCTCGGGTGCGTGATTGTCATCCCCGCTGAGGATGTCATCGCCACCATCACGGAGGTCGAGGCCTACGGCGGTCCAGCTGACCAGCGCTATCCCGACCCGGCCGCGCACTGCTTTATGGGGCCAACCGACCGCAATCGCGCCATGTTTGGCCCGGCGGGGCATTGGTATATCTACCGCTCCTATGGCATCCACTTTTGTGCCAACATCACCAGCGCTACGGACGGCACGGGCGGGGGAGTGCTAGTCCGTTCCGTTCGCATTGAGCAGGGTATGGATGCGGTGCGTCGTCGCCGTGGTGAAAAGCCCGCGGTTGCGGGTCTCGGACGTGGTCCGGGCAATGTTGGTCAGGCGCTTGGCCTTGACCTAAGCGACTATGGGGCAGATGCGCTGGATCCGTCGTCACGCGTGTTTGTGGCGCAGCCGGAGACCGCCGATTTAGTTAGCGACATCCACGCAGGCCCGCGCGTGGGCGTTCGCCGAGCTGCGAATAGGCCGTGGCGCCTGTGGCTTCCGGACGATTCAGTCTCAGCCTATCGGCGCCACAAGAAGGCGGTTGAGGAGTTCTAGGTCACCCTCGCGGTGAACGTCGGCAAGCGAAACGTTACGATGGAGGACGTGACTGAACAGAACATTATCGACGAACTACAGTGGCGTGGGCTGATCAATCAGTCCACCGATGTTGACGCGCTGCGCGAGGCGTGCGAAAACCCCATTACTCTGTATTGCGGTTTTGACCCAACGGGCGATTCGCTGCACGCGGGCCACCTGGTTCCGATGATTATGTTGCGTCGTTTCCAGCTGGCCGGTCACCACCCAATTGCGCTTGCGGGTGGCGCCACGGGCTTCATCGGCGATCCGCGTGATGTCGGTGAGCGATCGATGCTCAGCCAGGACGCCATTGAGCACAACCTGGAGGCCATCAAGGGCCAGCTGCGTCGTTTCATTGACTTTGAGGGCGAGGCCCCGGCGACGATGGTCAATAATGCGGACTGGACTATGAACATGTCCGTCATTGACTTCCTTCGCGATGTCGGCAAGAACTTCTCCCTCAACACCATGCTCGACCGTGACACCGTCAAGCGTCGTCTCGAGTCCGACGGCATCTCCTACACCGAGTTTTCCTACATGCTGCTGCAGTCCAACGACTACGTGCAGCTGCGCCGTAACTACGATTGTGTACTGCAGATTGGCGGCGGCGATCAGTGGGGCAACATCGTCTCTGGTGTCGACTTGAACAGGCGTATCGACGGTGCCAAGGTGCACGGTCTGACCGTGCCGCTGGTGACCGATGCTCAAGGTCAGAAGTTCGGTAAGTCCACCGGTGGCGGCAAGCTATGGCTGGATGCTGAAAAGACCTCGCCGTACTCCTGGTACCAGTACTTCCTCAACGCTGGTGACTCGGTTGTTATTGACTACCTGCGTTGGTTCACATTCCTGACTCAGGAGGAGATTGCGGAGTACGAGATCGCTGTTGCGGAGCGTCCGTTCAAGCGTGAAGCGCAGCGTCGTCTGGCGCAGGAGATGACCAACCTGGTCCACGGCGAAGAGGCCACCAAGGCTGTTGAGCTGGCAGCGCAGGCGCTGTTTGGACGCGCGGAGCTGACCGAGCTGGACGAGGCCACTCTGGCAGGTGCCGTCTCTGAGACTGAGGTTGCGGAGATTGCCGAAGGTGAGCCGCGTACTGTTGTCGACCTTCTCGTTGCTGCTGGCCTTGCCAAGTCGAAGGGCGAAGCACGACGCACTATTAAGGAAGGTGGCGCGTACGCCAATAACCAGCGCATCGAGGACGAAGCGTGGGAGCCTGCCGCCGAGGACCTGCTGCACGGCAAGTGGATTGTGCTGCGCCGCGGCAAGAAGAACTTCGCTGGTGTGAAGTTCGTGTAGGCGCTGGTTGGTCTCCGTGTAGGTGCATTGTTGATCTCTAGATCAATTGGTGTTTATGCAGCTTGATTCTTTTTAGGCAGCTGGGCTAAGGCTCCGGGCAAGCTAGGAGAATGATGATTTCAGAATCATTGACTCCTGGTCAGTCCGGAGCCCTGGTTGTTTTAGGGGAGCGTAGAAACCGGAGCCAAGGTGGTAGTGAAGAGCGAAAGCTACCGGCTTTCGTTAAGGGGAGGGGGCTTCCGGTCCTTGGTGAATCGCTCGACTGTACAGGCAAAACGCTAGTTCACATCTATCTACCTGGGGTTTTGTGTCTTTAGGTGAGGTGTGTGTAATGTATTCGGAGGTCAGCGTGGCC